>NZ_LWBK01000023.1:0-44868 GCF_001614195.1 Bacillus sp. VT 712
ATGAATTGGCCAGTATCGGAAGAAAGTTCGCCTCCATCGTGAGTTAATTTGAGTTGGTGATTGAAATGAAGTGTTGTTTGCGGTAATCTAATCATGAGAAGAATCCTTTCTTTTGGTTAGTTCTTAGTCGATTTAACCTTAACAGAAATGGATTCTTTTTTCATTTTTTTAGTGAAAAAGAGAATCCCACAGGAAAGCCGATAAATCGCCTTTCCTGTGGGATTTTGTATTTGGGTATGAATAATTCAGGTTGAATTAAGTGCTAAGTGTGCAGAAAAGCTATATTTTTGTGGGTTACTATGCACATAATCCTCGACCACAATATCCCCCATAAGATTGATATAAACCACATCTTCAAAGTTAATGCTTTCAATGAAGCTGTTCACATCATCATCCATTAAAGCTTGTTTAATGATTGAGTTCTTCTTGATTTTATTGTACTTGTTTCTCTTCTTCTTCCGCTTCTTTAAGCAATCGCTGTTCTTTTTCTTTATCAATAAATTTTTCACTAAGTTTAGGAGACGTGCCTAAAACATCAATTTCATTTGAATTAAGCCTTAATTGATAAATTTGGTTCAGATGTAGGAAACTTTCTAGCAGATCAGCTCGGTGATGTTGCAGATGAAGCAGATGAAGTGATGACAAGTAGCGTGAACGAGGGCTTACAATCACAGAATGCTAGTTTAAACTATAAGCTGTTTTTAGAAGCCGTTCTAGGCGGAAGTCATGGTTTAAATCGCTACAGCTTCCATAAGGATGGTTCTGTTATTACGCTGGAAGAGAAATTACATAATAATCCTGCTTTAATTTCGGCCATGCTTGCTCAGGCAGAGGGTGCGAATATGTCAAATAAGGGTGCCTCTGTTATTCTACTAAAGGTGTTTCTATTAGACTTCATTGCCAATAAGCTCACTAACCACATACTCAACTCTGCGAATGCCTTTACTCAAGCAGTTAAATCCATTGAACAACAATCCACTCAGGCAGCACTTGAAACAAAATCCTTGTTTGTAAATACGGTTGGGTTTGGTGAATATGATTTATTGTCAGCTGGTGACGTAGAAGAAATATTTCAAGAATTGGCTCAGTCCCACGACAAAGGCGATGCACTATTCTTAGATGTCCAACTGTATGAAGAAGCCGTACAGTCAGCTGAAAAGCTTCAAGGTGAGGTTTCACAAGCGGGGGATTTTACAAGGTATTTAGTTAAAATGATGACAGAAAAAGATGAAACGCTGGCTGCTTACATTGCAGCAAAGTAAGGGGGAATTATAAATGGAGTTTGCTAGAAAGCCAGATCATACTTCGCAACTACTTCAAAATCTTGTCACGAGAAACAGCCCTTCGGTGACATCACTAAACAGCTCCAACATTGACACAACAAATCTCGAGCCGGATGAAATTGAAGCATTATTAAGTCAAAGAAGAATGTTACAAAAAAAAACCTTAGGCGAGCGATGAAAAATGCGATGTCTGCATCCCTTCAGCATACGAGGCAAGACGTACAAGCTCAGCTAAATGATATGCTTCATGACATCAAACACGAAGCGGCTAGCTGCAAAAGTTTAATCGAAGATAGCATGAAAGGTGAAGGGATTGATCAACTAGCGCTTGTTATTTCACTTGAACGAAGTAAGAACGTGGATGAAGCAGTTCCCACAGCGGTTTCTTCAATTGGCATTAAGAATTTATTCTTTTATAGATAATGAGTTACATAGAATGGAAAGCTCCGTGGCAAACCGCCACGGAGCTGTTTTTATTTAAGAACCCTTTACCATTACTACGCTTGTAGAATAACCTCACTATTTCCCAGGAAAGTACGAATGGTGTCTAACCATTATCGTCAAATTAGGTCAGTGTTCTTCAAATCTTCTTTTCGATAAAGTAAACCTACCGGCGGAATACAAGAAAAAGCGCGCTTTTCAAAAGGACAAATCTATGAAATCTGTATCGTTTGAAAAAATCGCAGAATCCTTTCATCCTCTCATTGTCTCGATGATTCAAAAGCATCATATTTATAAAGAACAAGAAGAATACTATCAGCTCGCTCTTATTGGGTTGTGGAAAGCTTACCAAAAGTTTGATGAAAGCAAAGGCTCGTTTTCGGCTTATGCTTACAGCACCGTGCGCGGCACCATTTTAATGGAGCTAAGAGCAAGCGTAAAACGAGACGAGCGAGAAGCGCTGACAGAAGATACGCTGTTGGTGATGCACCCAGACGATTCGCTTCCCGTGGCGCTGCAGTCGTCCATTATTAACGACATGATCCAACACCTCACGCCAAGAGAAAAGATTTATATTCTGGAATACCTATTAGGAGGCTATTCTTATAAGGAGCTTGCAGATAAGTACGGGGTATCGACAGGAGCGGTGAAAAACTGGGGGAAAGCAGCTAGGAAAAAGTTGAAAGAGACGCTTCCGTATTTATAAGAGTAAGAAGCAGAAGGCGGTAGCTTTCTGCTTTTTTATAATTAAACTAATAATTATGAATTTTGAGTAAAAAATACTAGATTTTTACAACTCTTTTTTATAAAATAGTAAAAAAGTAAAGGGGTTGGTGAAATGGAAGTAAACGAAAACTATGTTATAAACATTGACACAAAAGCGTTGAAGCCAGTTCAACACTTTCAGTACCAAACAAAAATTGTAGATGCGAAAGGCGAGTACTATTCCACGAAAACGTGCAAAGAACTACTCATGGAATCTTGCATTCAGCACCTCACAACCTTCGAGGGTGCACTATACGCCGTCAGAAAACGATTTGGCTTCACGAAAGAACCTCCGCTTGTCATCGATAAAGCCAACGAGCTCATTGTCATTCCGACAAAGTCTCCAACATCACATTTGTGCAGCTGGTATTTTCTATCCCATATCGACGTTACTCAGACGCTTTCTTCTTCGAAACAAGCTTCACAGATCATCTACTTTCACGATCAAACTTATCTTCCAACGTCACTTTCTCGGCACAGCTTAAAAGAAAAGCTATCAAAGGCTTTAACCGTACAGCACGATATTCGTAAGTAGTGGGTACATATTCGGTTGTAGGGTTAGCTGATAGATGCGGATTGCTAAGATTTTGTAAAGTTGCTTTCTAGACAGGAATGAGCATAGTTCATGATGCATTATATAAAGGGAACCATACGAGCAGTTAATTCATGAGCGAAAGCGCTATTCTGAGCTTATGAGAACCTCCATCGTGCTAGACGGACGAAATTGCTATTGCTTGGAAGACGTGAAGAAAGAAAAGATGATTTATGACTCGATTGGAAGAGATGTTGTTCAGAATATGAAAATGGTATTTGTCTAAACGAAAAAGCGCAGCAAGATTACTCTTGCTACGCTTTTTTTGATTTCTTAAATCGGTCATATAAATATAAAAACAACGCTCCGCCAATCGAATCAATGATTACATCAATAATGCGCCCATCGCGCCCTACGATAAATGCTTGATGAACTTCATCCATAAACGCAAATCCTGCAAGCAAGAGCCACGCAAGGACAAAGCGTCCTTTCATTTTTGGTAGGTTCCAATAGATTAACAGAGCTAGCAATCCAAAGAAAGAAAGATGAGCAATCTTTCGCAAAACAAACTCTGCATCAAACGCATATGTATACTGCGTGAAAAACTCACCGCTTGGGTCCAATATGGATTGAAGCGTAGCCGTGTGATCCCATACCGATTCATTTTGCCACGTGCCTGGGTCCGTCACCTTTAAGTGCGGCGTATGTGAAAAATTTGAAATGGCTAACAGTAAACCAATTAATAACACTCGTTTCAACATATAACTACGTCCTATTCTTTACCAGATTCTTTTATAGTAGGGAAAACAACAGGTAAATGCAAGAAAAATGGTGAGAATTCATACACCGATAGAACTATATCGAAAGACTTAATTATATAAGTCGGAAAGAAGTGGTTCTTTTTATTTAAAAACGTCTTTCTTCTATTACAAATATGTAAACGCTGTCATTTTGATTCCTAGAAAAAATAGAGAGATATCTTGTTAAACCCTATAACAAAGCCGTTTGCATTTACATAATTCTTTTAGCAAAGGAATTTTTATGTAAAAACAGGTTGTTAGGACTATTTAAATAGACTATAATTTAGCCGTAGAGTTCGACAGTAACAGTAAAGCATAAGACCTATTTTAAGGGCGAAAAAAGACATGAAGTGACACAAAATCTGTATTCGATATTTTTCGACAAAATAATTCATTGAACCTGTTTTGTCGCTGTGATAACATTAAAAAAGATTTTCGGGACTTTGGAAGGATTGAAGGTGTAAAGAAATGATTGACATACATTGCCATATACTACCTGGAGTGGACGACGGTGCGCAAACGATTGATGACAGTATTGAAATGGCGAGACAAGCAGTTTCAGAAGGCATTCGTACCATTGTGGCAACGCCCCATCATCAGAACGGAAAGTACATAAATGAGAAACAAGACATTCTAGAACTTGTACAGCAGCTGAACAACCGCCTGCTAGACGAGAATATACCTTTACCTATTTTACCAGGACAAGAGTCTCGTATATATGGAGAGCTAGTAGAGGACTATCAGGCTGGTAAAATACTAACCCTAAACGACACGTCAAAATACGTCTTCGTAGAGTTTCCTTCTAGCCAAGTGCCGCGTTATACAGAACGTTTATTATATGACATTCAATCAGAAGGCTTAACGCCAATTATCGTTCATCCTGAGCGAAACAGTCGGTTAATTGAAGAGCCAGATCTACTTTATAACTTTGTTAACAAAGGAGCTCTCACTCAAGTAACTGCCGGTAGCCTAACGGGACGATTCGGAAAGAAAATCAAAAAATTCTCACTAGACTTAATAGAAGCCAATCTAACGCACGTCATCGCTTCAGATGCTCATAATGTATCAGGGCGTAACTTCTACATGGAGCAAGCGAATGACGTGATTGAGTCAGAGTTCGGTGTGGACATGCTGTATTTGTTCCAAGACAACGCAGATGCGATTGTGAAGGGAAATGCATGTTTTAAAGATTCGCCTGAGAAGGTGAAAGTGAAGAAGAAATTATTTGGGATATTCTAATCAAACTTGTGAGAAGGTTCTCATAAGTTTGTTGTTTTTATTTTAAAGATAACTTTTTGATATAGGAATTTTAACATGGTGATACCTCCTTACCATTATCAACGGAGGTACTCGGCTGTACTGTGGGTGGCGAAATACATCACCTTAGACACGAATGTTGTCAAGAGTATGGTGTGAGGGTGGGTTAGATGCCCTAATTTACTATAAATGTTTATGAAAGATCTTATATAGGTTGAGCTTTTCCATAAGCATTTATTTATACATACATTAATGTACCAGTCAAAAAAGAAAACAAAATGAAAGAGGGAAATGCTATGAAAAAAGTACGTAAAGCCATTATTCCAGCAGCTGGTCTTGGAACACGTTTTTTACCAGCTACAAAAGCAATGCCAAAAGAAATGCTGCCAATCGTAGATAAGCCAACTATCCAATACATAGTCGAAGAGGCAATCGAATCAGGGATTGAAGACATCATCATCGTAACGGGTAAAGGAAAGCGCGCCATTGAAGATCATTTTGACTATGCGCCAGAGCTTGAAAATAACCTTATTGAAAAAGAGAAATTTGAACTACTTGAAAAAGTACGTCAATCATCAAATGTTGATATTCATTATATTCGTCAAAAAGAACCAAAAGGTTTAGGGCATGCGGTGTGGTGTGCGCGTAACTTTATTGGTAACGAGCCATTCGCAGTTCTACTAGGAGACGATATTGTCCAAGCTGAGACGCCATCACTACGCCAATTAATGAACGAATATGAAAATACATTGTCATCGGTTATTGGTGTTCAAACAGTAGGTGACGATCAAACGCATCGTTATGGAATCGTTGATCCAATTTCAAACGAAGGGCGTCGCTACCAAGTTAATACATTTGTAGAAAAGCCAGCTCCAGGCACAGCACCATCAAATCTAGCTATTATGGGACGCTATGTATTTACCCCTGAAATCTTTATGTTCTTAGAGCAGCAGGAAATTGGTGCAGGCGGAGAAATTCAGTTAACAGACGCAATTCAGAAGCTAAATGAAATTCAGCGTGTGTTTGCGTATGATTTTGAAGGTAAACGTTTTGACGTTGGAGAGAAGTTAGGGTTTATTGAAACGACGCTTGAGTTTGCTTTGCAACATGAAGATTTAAAATATCCTTTAATGGATTTTTTAAAGGGTTTATTAGAAAAGGAAAGTGTAAAATAGTATGAATAGTACAGCTACTAAACCTAAACTATCTTCAAATGAAAAAACACATGGATCACAACGTGGACGAACAGCCTTTTATTTATTTTCAAAGAGAATAGTTGATATTTTAGGAGCGGTTATTGCTTTAGTAATAACCCTTCCCGTTTTTTTATTGATTAGTCTTTTATATTTGTTTGGTAATAACAAAGGTCCGGTATTTTTCTCCCAAAAAAGGATAGGAAAATATGGAAAAGAATTCAAAATGTATAAATTTCGCTCAATGATTGTTAATGCAGAAGAAGTATTGAAAAAAGATAAATCATTGTATAAGAAATATATTCAAAATAGTTATAAGCTAGAAGCTCATGAAGATCCACGTATCACTAAGGTAGGGAAATTTTTGCGGGTAACTAGCTTAGATGAGTTGCCACAATTGATAAATGTATTAAAGGGAGACATGAGTTTAGTAGGGCCACGTCCAGTAATTAAAGAAGAATTGAAGGAGTATGAGTATAGATTAAAAGATTTTCTTAATGTGAAACCCGGAGTTACTGGCTACTGGCAAATTTGTGGCAGGAGTGAAGTAGGGTATCCAGAACGGGCAGACATAGAATTTTACTATATTGATAAAAGAGGAGTGAAATTAGATTGTGAAATAATTTTCAAAACAATTATATTAGTATTATCTAGAAAAGGTGCTTACTAATTATTTAGAGCATTTTCTTAATCTAAGATAGAGATTCAATTATTGGAGGAAAGATGAAAAAGATAATTTTTGTCAGCCATACATTTATAGGAGGGCCTTTTGTTGTCGGCTCTCATCATCTAGCACAAGCTTTTTCGAAAAAGGGCTACCAAGTAATTCATATCAGCACACCTTTTACACCACTGCATTATTTTAAAAAAAACGAAGTAAATATTATAAAAAAAGAAAGGGTAGGAAAAGCTTTACAGCTAAACGAAAATTTGATAGATTATATCCCTTTCACTTTCTCACCACCTTGGAGCACATTAAAATATTTATATAGTATTACGAATAAAAATTTATTTATGTCCTTGGCAAAGAAGAATATTCAAAAGGTTGTTGCTAAATTCTTTGGAAGCTTGGATGTAGATTATTTAATAATAGATCAACCTACTATGGTAGGAATCGAAGAAATGTTTAATGTAGAAAAGATAATTTATCGTCCAACAGATTTATACGCAGATATGTTAAATGATTCAAGTATAATTAATGCTGAAAAAAATATTATTAGTAAAGCTAATGGACTCATAGCAACATCGAAGCCTGTATTAGATCATATTAGATCATTTGATAATAGTCTACCTTATATGTTAGTAGAAAATGGTGTAGACTTTAAACATTTCTCAGAGCCACAATTGAAACCGGAATTTTATGAAACTCTTGAGGGTATAAAGGCTGTATATGCGGGTGCTATCGATGATAGACTAGACTTGGATTCCATAGTAAAACTAGCAAAAGAAAATTTAAATATTAATGTAATAGTAATTGGACCGATCGAAAACCAAGAGATTTTACAGCGATATTCTAATTTAAAAAACCTTCATTTTCTTGGTCCCATAAAATATAAAGAACTACCCGCATATTTACAGCACAGTGACATAGCACTGTTACCATTATCAAATCATAAGGCTAATAAAGGTAGAAGCCCTATGAAATTATATGAATATTTAACAACTGGGTTACCAGTGCTCACAAAAAAAACTGAAGAGCTAGAGCACAGAAATGAAAAATATGTATTCTTTTACGAAAATATTAGTACTGAAATTAGGAAACTCATTTCACTAGAGTTATCAAAGAAAGAAGTCAAAGAAGGTATTGAAAATTATAGCTGGGAAGCAAAATCTGAAAATATTATTAAATTCATTGATAAAGTTTAAAATGAATTTTGTAAGTTTTATCATAAAATGGATTGAGGATAAAAGATATTATGAAAAATTTATTAGTCGATGCTAGAATGATAAGAAGCTCTGGTATAGGAACATATTTAGAAAATATTCTCTCGCGTATAATAACTATGGAAAAAGGTTTTAATGTCACTTTATTAGGAGATAAAGAGATACTATCAGAGATGTTTCCTAATACTGATATAATTCATTGTACATGCTCTATTTACAGTATTAAAGAGCAAATAGAGCTAAATAGAAAAATTACAAAAGAATATGATTTATTCTGGTCACCTCATTACAACATTCCTGTTTTATCTTCTACTAAAATATTAGTGACAGTACATGATTTTTTCCATCTAGATATGCCACAGTTCGTAAGTGGTATTGATAAGAAGTTGTATTCGAAGTTTATGTTTAAAATATTAGCTAGAAAAGCGAATAAAGTTATTACAGTGTCAGAATTTAGTAAATCAAGAGCTCTTATCTACTTAGGAAGAAAGGCTGATTGTAAAGTAGATGTTGTATATAATGGGGTAAGCGAAGATTGGTTTAAATTTAGAGATAAAAAGAATTTTAATAAACCTTACATATTATATGTAGGGAATGTCAAACCTCACAAGAATTTACCAAGCCTGATTAAAGCTTATGAGACTTTACAAGTTGATATAAAGGAAAATTTAGTTATAGTTGGAAAGAAAGAAGGTTTTATTACTGGTGATGATAGTATATCTGAGATTAGCGAGAAATTAGGAAATAAAATAACTTTTACAGGATATGTTGGCGACGAAGAGTTAAAAGAATGGGTAAAAGGTGCTAAGGCATTAATTTTTCCATCCTTGTACGAGGGCTTCGGCTTGCCTCCTCTAGAAGCTATGGCATGTGGTACACCAGTTCTTACCTCTCATGCAGCTTCATTACCTGAAGTCTGTGAACAAGCTGCTATATATTTTGATCCTTATGACGTAGAAGATATAGCCGGAAAAATAAAAGAAACTTTACAAGATGAAGATAAATTACAAATGTTGTCAAAAAAAGGATTGGAACAAGCTGCGAAATTCACTTGGGAAAAAAGTGTTGAACAACACCTAAAGATTATTGAAAGTTTATTATAATTAAAGAGCTAACATTACTAAAATAAAAGGAAGACTATATAATGAAAATTTGTATTACAAATATGGGGTTCGGTCTAGGTGGTGTAGAAAGAGTTGCTATACAAATAGCAAATTCTTTATGTGATAAGGGTGAAGATGTGACCTTAATTGATTTTTCAGGTAAATATGATTTTTTTTATCATGTAGAAGATAAGGTTAAGATTCCTAAGGATATTAAACCTAGAACATTTAGCAGAAAGCTGATAAAGAGAGCTTTCTATTTTAAATATAGACTTAATAAAAATCCAATTAGTATATTAGATATTTATAAAGAACAAACATTTGATTTAATAAATCACTTACAAAAAAACAGTTATGATGTATTAATTTTATGTCAGAATACTTTAACAGCAGTTATTCCTACCATTAAAGAGTACATTCCAGAACTTAAAATTGTAGCTTGGCAACATAATAGTTATGATGTTTATATGGAAAATTATTGTAAAGAGTTTATTATTGACTATAAAAAAGGGCTAGAATTAGCAGATTTAGTAGTATGCTTAACAAATGCAGATTTAACTAATTTTAAAAAAATTAATTCTAATTCCAAAAAAATATATAACCCCCTAACTTTAAATAACCCCAAGTTGAGTAAATTAGATAACAAGAATATTATTTTTGTCGGTAGATTATCAATGGAACAAAAAGGATTAGATTACTTAATTAAAATTGCAAAACTAATAAATAGTGAATGGAAAATCATTGTGGTAGGTAAAGGAGATGATGAAAAGAGTTTTAGAACACTTATTAAAAATCAGAACCTAGAGAAGAAATTTATTTTAAAAGGCCCTTTACAACATGATGAGCTAAGAAACCTTTATGCTGAAGGTTCTATATTTATATCTACTTCCAGATGGGAAGGGTTTGGTTTAGTTATTACTGAAGCAATGGCATCTGGTTTACCAATAGTAAGTTTTGACAACTTTGGGCCTAAAGAAATATTACGTGAAGGAGAGTTTGGTGTATTAATAAAGAAGTATAATATAGAAGAATTTAAGTATTATATAAATGAATTAGTGAGCGATATATCTAAAAGGAAAGAATTACAATATAAAAGTTTAATAAGAGCAAAGGACTTTGCAATCGATAATATCATTAATGAATGGTTAGAACATTTATATTCAATTTAATTATTATCAGAAAATATTGATTTTTTTTGAGGTGAATGATAGAAGTATTTCTATTGATAAAATGAATAACTTTATTAAAAAACTTGTAGGATTTTCAGTTGGACCGGTTATTGGAGCTATGATTACATTCATCACAATACCTTTAACAACGCATTTTATTAATCCTAGTGAATATGGAAAAGCAAGTATATTCTTATTACTTCAAACTATTGTAGGAACTTTTCTATACTTAGGTGTGGATCAAGCTTATACTAGGGAGTACCATTCAATACAAAATAAAAAACATCTATTTCAAAACGCTATATTAATTCCTTTGATGTTAGCTTTTTTAATTTTTATAGTTATCTTATTGTTTTTAAGTGATATTTCTTTACTATTGTTTGGAGATGAGAAATTCAAAATTGCTACAATTCTATTTGGAATTATGATTATTGTTATGGTTGTTGAACGGTTTATTCTACTCTCATTAAGAATGCAAGAAAAAGCATTAGAATATTCTTTATTAACTATCTTAACCAAATTATCTATTCTTATATTTACTTTGATTTTTATATTCCTCTTAAGAAGAGATTTCTTAGCAATTGTATATTCTGCTATAATTGGTCAACTTTTAGCAGATCTTTATTTAATAATAAGATATAGAACTCTTTTTAAATATAAAGAGTTTTCTATTAATAAAAAATTATTAAAGCGCATGGTTTTGTTTGGTCTTCCCATTTTAATAGCTACGTCTATCTCGAGTCTTTTAAATTCATTAGACAGATTAGCTTTAAGAGCATGGAGTGATTTTTACGAAATTGGTATTTTTACTGCTACGTTAAAAATTGCAGGTGTTTTGAGTATTATACAATTGAGTTTTACCAGTTTTTGGACTCCTACTGCTTACAGATGGTATGATCAAAAAAAAGATATAAAATATTTTAAATTAGTTAGTGATGGAATACTCTTATGTATGTCGCTTATTTTTATGTTTATAGTAGGATTCAAAGATTTAATTGTTTATATACTGTCTCCAGAATATTCAGATGCTAGGTACATAGTAGCTTTCTTATGTTTACAACCGATTATATATACTGTTAGCGAAACTACAAGTTTAGGGATAGTATTTTCTAGGAAAACTTATTTGAGTATATGGGTAGGAGTAGTAGCTGTAGTTCCAAATTTTATTATTAATCTATTGTTAGTTCCCAAATTAGGAGCCTTAGGTGCAGCAATAGCAACTTCTGTATCATATATTTGCTTTTTTATAGCTCGAACATATTTTTCATCAAAGAATGGAATGTCATTTTCTGTTGTAAATCATTATATTGTATTGACTATATTATTTTTTACAGCTATTGCTAATGCTTATTTACAAAGCTATCTTACTCTAACTAATTCATTAATATTTGTAATATTAATTATTTTACAAGCTTCTACTATAAAAAAGATTTTTGATCTTTACAAAAGTGAAAAATTTAAAGTGAAAAATAAGGAGAAAATATCTGTTTGAATCTTGTTTTAAAATTAAAATTTTATGGTATAAGATGGAGAAAATATGAAAATCGCTATTTTATGTAATGAAGTAAAACCAGTTCCAGCAGTAAAGGGTGGAGCGGTAGAAACCTTAGTGGATTTACTAATTAAAAATAACGAAAGTTATTCAAAGCCAATTGATATTACTGTCTATTCGAAATATGATAAAAAAGCTGAAATGAGTAGTAAAGGGGTAAAAAATACAAATTTTAAATTTATCAAGTATAATTCTTTATACGAAACAAGTTTTACTATAGTGGAAAAAATATTGGCGAAATTTAGATTGAAAAAGTTCATGTACTTTACGCTTACACATCCATATGTAATAAATGTAACGAAAGAGCTTAGGGAACAAAAATATGATTGGATTATAGTTGAAAACAGGCCTTTATATATAAATTATTTAAGAAAATATCTTAAGAATGAAAATATTGCTTTACATTTGCATAATGATACTATAAATGTAGAAAATTCTTATTCTGTAAAAGTTATTCAACTATTTGATAAAGTTCTTTCGGTTAGTGATTATATAAGTAGAAGGATTTTACAAGTATGCGAAAGTGAAGATTCCTATAAAATACGGACATTAGAAAATAGAATAGATACTAATCAATTTAAGCCTAATAAAACTTATGAGTCATTTTTGTCTAAAAAATATAAGTTTACTCAAGAAGACCTAATATTACTATATCACGGAAGAATAATTCCGGAGAAAGGTGTTCTAGAGTTAATAAAAGCGTTTAAAAAAGCATTGAGAAAAAATTCTTTTCTAAAGCTTGTTATCATAGGTGAACTCAACGAAGGCAATTATGTAGAAGAAGTGAGAAATGAACTTAATTCACTGCCTCAAAATAAAGTTATATTAACAAACTATGTTGAACATAGCCATTTACCCAAATACTTAAACGGTGGGGATATTATTATATTGCCATCTCTTTGGAGTGAGCCTTTTGGTTTAACTATTGTTGAATCGATGGCAGTAGGAAAACCTATAATCTCCACTAGAGTAGGTGCAATTCCTGAAATTTTATCTGATGATTGTGGAGTACTAGTAGATGTAAATGAAAATTTAATTGATAATCTTTCAAATCAAATCCTTAGAGTTTCAAGCGATAAAGAGTACCGTGTATTATTAGGAAAACAAGCTAGGGAAAAAGTAGTTAATAATTATGGCTCAGAGCTGTATCTATGTGATTTGATACATAAGTTAAAAGAGTAGATAACTAATAAAAAATTAGGGAGTTGTTTAAATTGATTAATATAACAGTAGCTGGTACTGGTTATGTAGGGCTAGTAACAGGAGTATGTTTAGCTGAAGTTGGTCATAATGTAACTTGCGTAGATACAGATCAAGAAAAGATTGAGCTTTTAAACAAAGGGAATTCTCCAATATTCGAACCAGGCCTAGATGAACTTATTACAAAAAACTTGTTTTCACAAAAGTTAACATTTACAACTGATTATAAAAGTTCATATGCATCTTCAGATATTATATTTATTGGAGTAGGAACCCCGGAAAATGAAGACGGATCGGCTAACTTAAATTTTGTTTATACAGTTGCTCGTCAAATAGCTGAGACTGTCGAACGAAATTGCATAGTTGTAATAAAGTCTACAGTTCCAGTAGGAACAAATGATAAGGTAGAAAGGTTAATAAAATTACACTTAAACAGCAAAGTTAACATAGAAGTTGTTTCTAACCCTGAGTTCCTTGCCCAAGGTACAGCTGTTCGTGATACACTTTCAGCATCTCGAATTGTTATTGGAGCCGAAAGTCAATATGCGAAACAGAAATTAAGTCAAGTTTATGAACCTTTTAATATTCCTATCATTACAATGGATCGTCGTAGTGCAGAAATGGTTAAATATGCTTCAAATGATTTTTTAGCTTTAAAAATATCATTTGTGAATGATATTGCTAATTTATGCGAAAAAGTAGGTGCTAACATTGAGGATGTTACCGCAGCAATGGGCTATGATAATCGTATTGGAGACAAGTTTTTACATGCAGGGATTGGATATGGGGGATCCTGTTTTCCAAAGGATACTAAGGCGTTACATTGGTTATCAGAAGAAGAAGGTTATATTTTGCGAACTGTAAAAGCAGCCATAGAGGTAAATGAAAAGCAGAAGTTTAAATTAATTAAAATGGCTAGAGAAGATTTTCCATTCTTTAAAGGTCTTAAAGTAGCAGTTTTAGGTCTTACTTTTAAGCCAGGAACCGATGACTTAAGAGAAGCACCTTCAGTGCCCAATATTCAATTATTAATTGATGAAGGTGCTGAAGTGCAAGTTTATGATCCTATAGGAATGGAAAAATTCAGAAAATTATACAGTGACACTCAAATTATTTATAGAAATTCTATTGAAGATACTCTAAAAGAAGCTGATTTGTGCTTTATATTTACTGAGTGGGATGAGTTTAAAAATATGGATGTTGAATTATTTAGTAAACATATGAAATCTCCTTTTGTATATGATGGACGTAACTGCTTTAAACTATCTGAAATGAGAAAAGTAACGGTAAACTATAAGTCAATTGGTCGCCCTTATTTATTAAATAATGAGACTAAAAAGATGCAACCTTTAGACTATATAAAGTAAAGAAGGGAACCTTTGAAATGAAAGTAGCTATTATACAAGATTGGCTTGTTACTTATGCGGGTGCAGAAAAGGTACTAGAAGAAATCTTAAAAATATATCCTCACGCAGATTTATTTAGTCTCGTTGACTTTCTACCAGAAAATCAACGAGATTTTATTTTGAATAAAAAAGTTAATACATCTTTTATTCAAAAAATGCCTATGGCGAAGAAGAAATATCGAAGCTATTTACCATTTATGCCTTTAGCTATTGAACAATTGGATGTTTCTAAATATGATATTGTTATTTCTAGTTCTCATGCTGTGGCTAAAGGAGTCATTACTGGACCAGATCAGCTCCATATTTCTTACGTTCATTCTCCAATTCGATATGCTTGGGACTTGCAACACCAATATCTTCAGGAAGCTGGGCTAAATAAAGGTTTAAAAGGTATGCTAGCAAAAGTGATGCTACATAACATTCGTAACTGGGATTATCGTACATCTAATGGTGTAGATTACTTTTTGTCAAACTCTAACTTTATTGGAAAGCGTATATGGAAAGTATATCATCGTGAGGCCGAAACTATTTATCCACCAGTGGATGTATCCGCATTTACTATGGGAGACAAAAAAGAAGATTTCTATTTAACGGCATCTCGCATGGTTCCTTATAAAAAAATTAATCTTATTGTCGAAGCATTTAGTAGCATGCCTGATAAAAAGCTAGTTGTTATCGGTACAGGACCTGACTTTGAAAAGATTAAAGCAATCGCAACACCAAACGTGACGTTATTAGGCTATCAATCGTTTGAAGTACTAAAAGATCACATGCAGCGTGCTAAAGCTTTTGTATTTGCAGCCGAAGAAGATTTTGGTATTACACCTGTTGAGGCTCAGGCTTGTGGAACTCCTGTTATAGCTTATGGAAAAGGTGGAGCTTTAGAAACAGTAAATGCTTTTGGAGAAGTAAGTGAAGCTACCGGCCTGTTCTTTAAAGAACAAACTCCAGAGGCAATTATTAATAGTGTAAAGCGCTTTGAAGAGATTGAGAACTTCATTTCTCCAGATGATTGTCGTGAGAATGCTTTACGATTCTCTCCAGAGAGATTTAGAGAAGAATTTAGAGATTTTGTTGAAAAGAAACTAAACAAAAAAATAGTTCGAGAAAAAGTTGAGGTGTAAATAATGAAACTTGTACTTTTATCAGGTGGATCAGGTAAACGTTTATGGCCATTATCAAATGATTCACGCTCAAAACAATTTTTAAAAGTATTAGAAGATAAAGAATCAAATTTACAATCTATGGTTCAGCGAGTATGGAATCAAATTAGTAACGTAGGATTTGCTGAATCAACTGTAATTGCAACAGGAAAATCACAAGAGGACATGATCAAAAGCCAGCTTGATAATCAAGCTGGCTTAATTATTGAACCTTGTCGTCGTGATACGTTTCCAGCAATTGCACTAGCGGCTTCTTATGTATATAGCGTTAAAGAATCAGACTTAGATGAAGTTGTTGCTATCTTACCAGTTGATCCATATGTTGATGATGCGTTTTTCAGTCGTGTTAAAGACTTAGAGACAGCGGTACAAGATAGTGGTGCGGATTTAGCGTTAATTGGTGTAACTCCAACGTATCCTTCTTCTAAATATGGATATATTGTACCAACAGTAAGCCAAAGTGAGACAGACTATCTGCCAGTTCAGCGCTTTACTGAAAAGCCTTCTGAAGCAGCAGCAAGTGCGTTAATTCAAGATGGAGCGCTTTGGAACTGTGGTGTATTTGCTTTTAAGTTAGGATACGTAATTTCAATTCTAGAAGAGAAGGGGCTTCCTACTCAATATGAAGAATTGTTAAAACAATATGCGACGTTACCTAAAATTAGTTTTGACTATGAAGTGGTTGAAAAAACACAAAACATTGTGGTTCTTCCATACAATGGGTATTGGAAGGATCTTGGAACGTGGAATACTTTAACGGAAGAGATGGCCACTAAGCAAATTGGTAAGGGTGTTATTAGTGAAGATAGTGAAAATGTTCACTTAATTAATGAGTTAGATATCCCTGTTACAGTTTTAGGTGGTTCTAATTTAGTTGTAGCAGCTAGTCCTGATGGAATTCTTGTTTCTGATAAGGAAGCAAGCCCTCGAATTAAAGAGTTAGTCGGAGCTTTTGATAACCGTCCAATGTATGAAGAGCGCCGTTGGGGATGGTATAAAGTACTTGATTATACAAAGCTTGAAGAAGATAAGGAAGTTTTAACTAAGCGTATCGGTGTAGCTGCTGGGAAGAATTTAAGCTATCAGCTTCATGATTATCGTGACGAGGTGTGGACAATCATTAAAGGTGAAGGCGAATTTATTCTAAATGATGAAATACGTACCGTAAAGCCTGGAGATGTCTTGCAAGTTCAAGCTGGAGAAAAGCATGCAATTAGAGCAACAACAGACTTAGAAATTATTGAAGTTCAAACTGGAACTCAATTAATTGAAGAGGATATTGTACGTTTATATATGACGTGGGAAGAAATTGAAGAGAACGTATTAGGTGTAAAAAGAGCATAATAATGTAGAAAAGCAGGTAAAGTACCTGCTTTTTTGTTTGATATAAAGGAAGGAAATTCATGCCCCATTTTTCTATATATGAAGTTCAAGAAGAGAAAACAAATTCGTGGTTTAAGATTTCACCTGAACGCGGTGGAATAGTGACTAGTATAGGCTTACACGGCCAAGAAATTTTATACCTCAACGAGGAAACTTTTTATGATGAAACGAGTAATGTTCGTGGTGGTATCCCCATTTTATTTCCTATCTGTGATCGACTAGAAAATAATCAGTATCAGATAGATAATGAAATATTTACGATGAAAAATCATGGCTTTGCTCGAAATATGCCTTGGACAGTGAAGAATGTAGATAAGACTAATAAATTTATTACTCTTGAGCTGATAAGTAACGAAGATACTTATAGTCAATATCCGTTTCACTTTCATTTGATATTTACATTTGAGATATGTGAAGGCGAGTTTATTATGCATCAGTCTTATAAGAATATTTCAGGTAAGATGATGCCTTTTTATGCTGGCTTTCATCCATATTTTAAAGTCGACAATAAAGATATTGCTTTGATTACAGATGCTAAAAAGTATTTAGATGTAAATGATAATAAAGTAAAAGAGATAGACAGTAATTTAGATTTAACAAAGACACAAGAAGCTCTTATTCTATTGGATACGAAAGAACCAAAGATTATGTTTCCAATTAATCCTAAACAGTCCCTGGTTTTAAAGTATAGTAGAGAATTTAACTATATGACGTTGTGGTCTGAGCCAGAAAAAGAATTTCTTTGTGTAGAACCTTGGATGGCTAAGCCCAATTCATTAAATACAAAAGAAGATATTCAATATATAAAGCCTGGTGAGATATTACATACATTTTTAACAATTTCATTAAAGGAAAGATAAGAGGAGATGTAAATAGGTGAAGCAACCCATTTTTTTAAAGCCATTATTTCAAGAAAGAATTTGGGGTGGGACCCAACTAAATGATACATACGGCTATCAAATTCCATCTAACCAAACGGGGGAGTGCTGGGCTATTTCTGCGCACCCAAATGGACAAAGCATAGTACGATACGGAGATTTTGAAGGCAAAACGCTAGGAGAGCTATGGTCAGAACGTCCTGATTTGTTTGGGCACTTTGAAAGTGATCGATTCCCGCTTTTAACGAAAATTTTAGACGCAAACGATGATTTATCGGTACAGGTTCATCCAAACGATGAGTATGCAAAAGAGTATGAATTTGGTGAACTTGGTAAAACGGAATGTTGGTACATTATTGATTGTGATGAGGATGCGGATATGATTTTTGGTCATCACGCTAAGTCAAAAGAAGAGTTTATTCAAATGATTAATGAAGGTCATTGGGATGATTTATTGCAGCGTGTGAAAATTAAACCCGGTGATTTTTTCTATGTACCAAGCGGAACAATTCACGCACTTTGTAAAGGAACACTCGTTCTTGAAACACAGCAAAGCTCAGATACGACGTATCGTGTTTATGACTACGACCGCGTAGGACAAAATGGAGAACTACGTGAACTTCATATTGAAAAAGCTATTGAAGTAACAACGGTTCCTCACACGGCTACAAAGGTAGAGCCAACTCTGGCTAAAATGAAGGGATCGACAATTACAACGTTTGTAGAAGAAGACTACTTTACAGTCTATAAATGGGATATCGAATCAAGAGCTGAACTAGTTCAAGATGGTCCCTTCACTCTAGGAAGCGTAATTGAAGGAATTGGAACGTTAATTACAAGCGAAGGTGAATTTGCTTTACAAAAAGGTGATCACTTTCTTCTCCCTAATGGAGTTGAAACATTCGAAATAGAAGGTCAATTATCTATCATTGCATCTCATCCAAATCATAAAGGAGGCACACAGCAGCATGTGGCAGGAACAGCTAACGAAATGGCTAACGTTTGAGCAATTAGATAGTGAGTTAAAAGGTTTACTAAATAAAATGAAAGAGAACGAAAAAGCAGCAGAAGATGCGTTCTACAAAAATCTTGAGTTTGGAACAGGCGGCATGCGCGGAGAGCTTGGACCAGGCACAAACCGCTTAAATATCTATATGGTTCGTAAAGCAACAGAAGGACTTGCTCGTTATATTGATGAAAATGGTGAAAGTGCAAAGAAGCGTGGAGTCGTGGTTGCTTATGATTCTCGCCACAAGTCACCTGAATTTGCTTTAGAAGTAGCCAAGGTATTAGGAAAGCACGGAATTAAGACATACATCTTTAATGAGCTACGTCCAACACCTGAGCTATCGTTTGCAGTACGTCATTTACAAGCATTTGCAGGCATTGTGATTACAGCTAGCCATAATCCACCGGAGTATAACGGTTATAAGGTATACGGTGAAGACGGCGGACAAATTCCACCCCAAGCAGCGGATACAATTATTTCTTACGTCAACGCAGTAGAAAATGAACTAACGGTGCCGATATTAGAAGAAGCAGAACTTCTTGAACAAGGCCTGTTATCTTACATTGGTGAAGAAATAGATCAAGCATATGTTGGAGCCTTACAAACGATTCAACTGAATCGTGAGCTTGTTGAAAACGTAGGCAGTGAGCTAAAGATTGTATTTACACCGCTACATGGTACGGCAAATAAGCCAGTTCGCGACGGCTTAGCAGCTTTTGGATTTACAAACGTAACGGTTGTAAAAGAACAAGAGCTACCGGATCCTAATTTTTCGACAGTCAAGTCACCAAACCCCGAAGAACACGCAGCGTTTGAGCTTGCAATTCAATACGGGAAAAAAATCGATGCAGACCTTCTAATGGGTACAGACCCTGATGCAGATCGTTTGGGAGTAGCGGTTAAAAATTCAAGCGGTGAATACGTTGTGCTCACAGGTAACCAGATGGGTGCATTGATGCTTCACTATTTACTGTCACAAAAGAAAGAAAAAGGTCTTCTTCCTGAAAACGGCGTAGTTGTGAAGACAGTTGTTACGTCTGAAATTGGTCGTGCCATTGCATCTAGCTTTGGTTTAGAAACGATTGATACGCTAACAGGCTTTAAATTTATCGGTGAAAAGATTAATGAGTTTGAGCAAACAAAGTCGCATACGTTCCAGTTTGGGTATGAAGAAAGCTACGGCTATTTAATAGGTGACTTTGTGCGCGATAAAGATGCCGTTCAATCAGCTATTTTTGCTGCTGAAGTGGCAGCTTTTTATAAGGCGCAAGGAAAGTCATTGTATGATGGGTTACTAGAAATTTTTGAAACGTATGGCTTCTACAAAGAGTCATTAGAATCGCTTACTCTAAAAGGAAAAGACGGAGCAGAGCAAATTGCAGGTATTCTTTCAGCATTTCGTGATAACCCACCAAAAGAAGTAGCTGGAGTGAAAGTAGTAGCGGTTGAAGACTATCAATCTAATGAAAAAACAAATCTACTTGATGGTAAGGTAGAAAGCATTCAGTTGCCTACGTCAAACGTGCTGAAGTTTCATTTAGAAGACGGCTCTTGGTTTACGGTTCGTCCATCTGGAACGGAGCCAAAAGCGAAGTTTTATTTTGCTGTAAAAGGTCAATCACTTATAAATAGTCAAGAGTTGTTAGAGAGCTTGCAGGGAGAAGTCATGTCTTTAGTTAACCAATTAATTGGCATAAAAGCTTGAAATACTTCTCCATCTCTAGAGATATTAAGGGTGGAGGGATTATACAGCTACACCAAATAGCAACAAATATTTAATAATATTGTAAAAACGATATAGATAAATATATCTATGTCTATTATAATAGAATTTGTATTATTTTTGATTCTATTAAGTATTCGGAGGTCATCATGGAAGAAACAATTAGTTTGAAAGAATTGTTTCAGACATTGAAAAAGCGTCTTTGGTTAATTGCGTTAATTACAATGATTGCGGCTATTATTAGTGCCGTTGTTAGCTTCTTTGTAATGACGCCAATTTACGAATCAAAAACGCAAATTCTTGTAAACCAAGCAAAGTCTGATGAGCAATTATATAATAACAACCAAGTGCAAACAAACATTCAGTTAATCAATACCTATAATCAAATTATTACCAGTCCTGTTATTTTGGATACGGTACGAGCGGAACTAAATCTAGATCGCTCCGTTGATGATTTAAAAGAACAAATTCAGGTTAGCAGCGCTAAAGATTCTCAAGTTGTTGACTTAACAGTTCAAGATGAATCACCACATATGGCAGCCAAGATTGCCAATACGACGGCTGAAGTATTTCAAAGCAAAATTTCAAAGTTAATGAACGTGGATAATGTGAATATCCTATCAAAAGCAGAAGTAGGGAAAGATATCGCTCCTGTAAAACCACAGCCATTACTAAACATTGCGATTGCAATTGTTGTTGGATTAATGGTTGGTGTCGGAGTAGCTTTCCTACTTGAATACTTAGATAACACGTTAAAAACAGAGCAAGACATCGAGCAAATTCTTGAACTTCCTGTGATTGGTATTATTACTAACATTAAAGATGTACCAAAAGCAACGGTTCGTCAGACTGAACCAATAGGACGTGCACAAAGAACGCGAGGTGAGACGTTTGGCTCGTAAAGCAAAAGATGCAAAGAATGATAAGTTATTAACGCTAAAACGTCGTTTACTCGCTCATAATAGTCCGAAAGACCCTGTTGCTGAACAGTATCGTACGATTCGTACAAACGTTCAATTCTCTAATGCAGATGAGAATATTAAGTCTATTCTTTTAACGTCAACAGGTCCTGGAGAAGGAAAGTCCACAACGTCTGCGAACTTGGCAACCGTTTACGCTCAGCAAGGCTTAAAGGTATTGTTAATTGATGCGGATTTACGTAAGCCGACGGCTCACTACACATTCCGCTTAGAGAACCACATTGGTTTTACCAACGTATTAACGAAACAATCTACGTTGGAGCAAGCTGTGCAAGAATGTGAGGTACCGAACTTACATATCTTAACGAGTGGTCCCATTCCACCAAACCCGTCTGAGCTTTTAGGCTCTAAGTATATGGGAGAAGTGTTAGCTCAAATGAAGCGTGAGTTTGATATGGTGATTTTTGATACGCCTCCAGCTCTTGCAGTAACGGATTCACAAATTTTAGCTAACCAGGTTGATGGTACAATTCTTGTTGTCAGCAGTGGCAAAACGGATAAAGAAGCTGCGCAAAAAGCAAAAGAAGTTCTTGTTAATGCGAACAGTAAGCTACTTGGCGTTGTGTTAAACAACCGTAAAGTGGAAGAAGGAAGCAACTACTACTATTATTACGGTGCCAATTAATGTATTTATACCCACGCCGCTATGTTTACAAACATAGCGGCGTGGGTATTTTTGTATAATTTGTATAATAAAGAAGGAAGCTGACTTTTGTTCAGCTTCCTTACTCTATTAGTTTAGGTTCAAATGTTCTTTTAATAGATTCGACACTTGTGTGCGATTTTCTTCTGATACGTGATAGTAGTAAACTCCGTTGCTTGCTTTACCGCCTGTTCCTTCAAGTTGAATCTGCTCTAGGCTATGACGAGCATCTTTATAGTTTGCTTGAACATCTTTCATTTCATCAAACGTTAAGTTTGTTTTCACGTTATCGCCAATGGCATCTAAAATGCTTCCATAGTTCGCAAGAGATTTCATGCTTGCACCTTCATCAATAACGGCTTGAATAATTTGACGTTGACGTTCTTGACGTCCAAAATCTCCTCTTGGATCTTCATAGCGCATGCGTGAATACTTTAGGGCTTCTTCTCCATTTAAATCAAGCGTTCCTTTTGTAAAGTGGTGACCTTCGTAAGTGAAATCTAAGTTATTATTCACCGTTACCCCACCAACAGCATCTACTAAATCTTTAAATCCTTCCATATTAACCTGTACATAATAATCAATCGGTACATCTAAGAAGTTCTCAACAGTTTTAATCGACATATCGACACCGCCGAATGCATAGGCGTGGTTGATTTTATCTTCTTTTCCTTTTCCGATAATTTCTGTTTTTGTATCACGCGGGATGCTGACCATCTTGACTGATTGCTTGTCTGGGTTTACCGTCATGAGAATCAGTGAATCTGAACGACCACGGTCTGCACCACGTTGGTCCACACCTAGTAGTAAAACGGAAATTGGATCGCGGCTGTCTAGGTTGACTTGCTGGCCACGCTTTTCTGATTTTTCACGAGATAACGGTTCATGCGTTCTGTTTAATGTGTTCGTTACGGAGCTATAGACTGAGAAAGCGTAAACTCCAATACCAATAATCAATAATAGAATGATAGAAAGAGCGATTTTAAATCCTTTTTTGGATTTACGCTTTCTGCGTCTGCGTTCTTGTTCCATATAAATGTATCTTCCTTTTCTTGTTTATTATTACGCCTTTTGTTCTGTGACAAAATACACACGTATTCTTTTATTTTACCAAAAAAAATGACAAATTTAATCATTTTTTATAAAAATTCGTCAAAATTTATATTATAATAGAAAGGAAAGGCAAGGCAAGAAAGAATTAGCAAGGGAGTTAGAATATGAAAGTATTTGTGAATATTTTAGCAATCATTGTGCTTATTGCAACGATTGTAGCTGGGAAGATCTACTGGGACTCCAATACGTCTGCGGCGCCCGCTTCTCAGGAAAAAAGTACGTCAGATAGTAGCGAGTCAAAAGCTGTTTCAGGAGGAAGCTGGGAGTCATATACGTCTAATTTACCGGATTCGATTGTCGATAAACTAGCACAAGCGTCTGAAACAGGAGAGCCAATGAATCTTATGATTGTGGGTTCTCAAGCAATGTCAAAGGATGAAAATAGCTGGCCCATGCTGTTAAAAGCGGAGCTTGATAAAACGTATGGTTCGTCGTTAATTGACGTGACGGTATATGAGTATGAGGGAATGAATACTCTTGAGTTTGTTCGTGGTAATACATATGAAGATATCGTAAAAGCTGATCCTGATGTGTTATTGTTTGAACCATTCTTGTTAAATGATAACGGCGTAGTAGGTATTAAAAACACGCTTGATAATTTAAGTGTGATTATGTCTCATATTACAAAAGAGGTTGACGGTGTTGTGACAATCCTTCAACCATCACAGCCAATCTACAACGCAACGAATTATCCGAAGGAAGCAAAAGAATTGGAAGTGTTCTCTGAAGAGAACGGATATGAGTACGTAGATCACTGGGGTTCATGGCCAGATTACACGAGTGAAGAGATTTTAGAGTACCTATCAGAGGACCAACGTACGCTAACTGACAAAGGTCACAAGGCGTGGTCGGAAGCATTAATTAACTATTTTGTTGCTTCATAAAAGATAGCAGGATGATCCTGCTATCTTTTTTTTGTTGTAAAATGTCGATTTATAGTTGTTGTTATTGCTTGATTCAGGCTATAAAATGGTACTATATGCTTATAAAACTGTATAGGGGCTGGTTGAGTGCTTGATTTAAATGTATTTTTGTTGCCTAATGTAGAAAAAGGTCCCTCTGACACCGAAACGTTCTTAAAGATGAGTCGAAGGCTCGTGTCAGAGGGAGTAACGACGATTATGACAAGTCCGTTTTACGACGGCGAAGATTTCGGATTCGAGAGGGATACGATTTTAAACCGGGTTCATGTAGCTGACTGTTCTCTAAAAGAAACAAAAATTCCATTAAATGTCGTTCCTGGGCAGCGAGCGCTACTTCAGCCGATGGTGCACCATTCGTATGATATCAATGATATTTTAACTGTTAACGATGACCGAGCGTATTTATTACTGCAGCTTCCAAGAACGAATTTTGTTACATATATCGATCAAGTGATGTATGAGCTGCAGCTGAAAAAGATTATTCCTATTATTAATGAGCCTGAATGTCATCCGTATTTTAGGAACAATCCAAATGCAGTGTACAAATTGGTGAAAAAAGGAGCGGTTATGCAGAGTTCATCTCAAAGCTTGATGGGATACAACGGAGCCCAGGCGAAAAGGTTTGCTTATTTACTTCTGCGTCATGGACTTGTTCATTTAATGGCATCAGGATGTCATGCGACTAACTACCAGAAGTATTCACTTCCAAAAGCGTACGATGTTGTCCAACGACATTTTGGTGTAAGAAGCGTTTATTTATTAATGGAAAATGCTGAATCGGTTATAGCAGGGCAGAGTATT
Source organism: Bacillus sp. VT 712 (assembly GCF_001614195.1). Taxonomy (NCBI): domain Bacteria; kingdom Bacillati; phylum Bacillota; class Bacilli; order Caryophanales; family Bacillaceae; genus Bacillus; species Bacillus sp. VT 712. Next base: position 25,202 of record NZ_LWBK01000023.1, read on the forward strand.
TATAAGGAACAGCCGGAGAGAATTCGAAAAGAAAAGTTTCTTGGTATCTTTTAAGTTCATCCATCTGAAAAATGAAAACTATATGAATCTTCTTTTCGTTTGAGTGGCACAGTGACGTTATGATAGACTTATTTCAATAAAGTGTGTCACTGAGGAGAAGATAAAGATGATAGATTTATATACGGATATCGTACCGAAAAAGCTTGGGGCCTCAAAAGCTTTTCAAGAAGCAGCGTTGCTTTTAACGGAAAATGGGATTCATACCATTATTGCGAATGAACAAGGATTAGAGCCTGGTTATCTGGATGATATGAACCATATGCTAGAGTCGCGTGTCGTCCCGCTCCGTGTTATGCCAGGAGGGAGAGTACCGATTAGCGAGCGTTTTATTCAAGAGTCTCGCGGTAACTTCCAAACGATTAATGACAACAACAAATATATGCTTCTACATATCTCACATCAAGAGAAGCCTGTATATATGGAGTCATTAATTTATGAATTGCAGCTTGATCAACTTGTTCCTATTATCAGTGAGCCTGAACGCCACCCTTATTTCTTAGAGCATAAAGAAGAATTATATAAGCTGGTGAAGCAGGGTGCACTTGTGCAAATATCGTCTGATAGTATTATCGGCATACATGGGAAAAAAGTGAAGCAAGCGGCCTTTGAATTTTTAGAACGTAATCTCGCTCACGTTGTTGCATCAGGCGTGACGCTTACAAACTATAAAAAATACTCGCTTCCAAAAGCATATAAGCAAATCGAAAAAGCATACGGTGCCAGCAAGGTCGACATGTTGATGGAAAACGCCGTTGCGATTGTGGATGGCAAAGGCGTACAGACCTTGCCTCCTGAACGTGTGAAGAAAGCGAAGTTTTTGGGATTGTTTTAAGTGAGAGGAAAAGCATCTTAATATCTTGTTAAGGTGCTTTTTTTAATGAAGTCGAAGGTAACATCTATTCATATCATAATGTCTACTCATCTCTTCATGTAATGATAAAAAATAAATGGTTATAAAAAAGCTTCCAGCATATACATTAACGGTACTACTAGCATTCGTCATCGTACGTAGTAAAAGATATCCTATTTTAAACACACAGTGTGGTAATGAAGGAGAGTGGGATGATGGGATCGTTTTGTAGAGAATGTGGGAAGCAGCTGCCGGAAAATGCGGTCGCTTGTCCAAGTTGTGGAACGATGGTAGATGGAACTCGTCAAAGAAATCAAGAAGGAACTCGAGAGTCAAAATCAACGAACTCTTGGCTAAAGATATGGGTTGTAGTGGCAACTCTACTTGTGCTTGGAGGAGCTGGTTACTTTGTCTATGATTACGTAACGAGCCAACAGAATTCCAATGAAACTACGCCCGTAACTAAACCGGAAGCTGAAACGCCGGAAGTAAAAGAAGTAGCTGAAGATGAAGAAGAACCTAAAGAAGAACCTAAAGCACCCACTGCTCCGAAGCCGACGAATATTGTAAATGACTACAAAAAGAAGCTTGCGAACGTTTCCGTAAAGGGGAGCAGCGGAGCGTTTTCTATTGATAGCTGGGAGATTGAACATGATAAAGTGAACGGCACGCTTTATATAAGCGCAGATCGTCTTGGAACGCCCGTAGCAAACCGCTTCTTTACCCTTTACGATAAAGGAGAGATGAGTGCACTAAAGGCGTGGGGAAAAGACGTATATCGCGTGAGCAACGAGCTGGCAACGCGTGTGAATGCGTCTCTGTACATTAGCGTAGGCACAGAGTGTTTAGGCGTATATCCGTATTCGATGAATTCTTCGGTGCTTGTCGATTATTCGGGTTCGTGTGGGTATTCGATTCCTATTTTAATAGGCGAGTCAAAGGATAACTTAGTTTTGTTTGATGAAGAATATGTGTACTATGATGATTCTAGTTCGTCGGCGCCTCCTGTGAGCTATTCGGAATATGTTATTACCGATAGTGACCGTCGCGAGCTGTCGGTGTCTGAGGTAGCTGGTCTTAGTAAGCATGAGTTATATATTGCGCGAAACGAAATCTATGCGCGCTACGGATATGTGTTTGAAACGGACTACTTGCAAAACTACTTTAATGCGAAGTCCTGGTACTATCCCGCTTCCTCAAACAATATTAAGCTCAGTAAAACCGAAGAGTATAACGTTGCTCTTTTAAAGAAAGAAGAGGGACGGAGGTAATGAAAGGTTGGTATTCACTACTGCTTGTTGTGCTTGTCTGTCTGGCCTGGGCGTTCATGCTTGGAGTGGATAGAGAAAGCAATAATGAGCTTGTTAAAGAAAGCTATGAAGGAATTCCAGCCAAGGAGTTAAAAACTAAAGAACTGCCTGTCGTAGATAAAAAAGAAGAAGCGCAGCAGCCAACCAAAAAGTCGTTTATTGTTTATTTAGACCCCGGTCATCAAGCGCGAGCGAATACAATACATGAGCGCGTGTCGCCTTATTCAAACGAAACGAAAATGAAGGTAACGGGCGGGACAACAGGGGTCGTGACAAGAAAACCTGAATATGTGCTCAATTTAGAAGCGGCTTTTTTGCTTGAAGAGCTTCTAACAGAAAAAGGGTTTGAAGTGTATTTGACGCGCTCAGCTCATGATGTGGATATCAGCAACAAAGAGCGAGCGGAGATGGCGAATGAAAAGAAAGCAGACCTTGTGATTCGGCTTCACGCAGACGGAGCCGAGAATCCAAATGTCAGCGGCTTTGGGGTTCTCGTTCCAAGCAAGAAGCAAGCCATTGCTAAACAAAGTAACCTTGCAGCAATTCACATTGTAAGTGAAGTGAAAAAGCAGGATGATGTGAAAGTAAACGGCATTCGCTATCGAAGTGACTTAACGGGTTTTAATTGGTCTATAGTTCCAGTTGTACTCCTTGAAATGGGGTATATGACAAACCCAACTGAAGATCAAAAGCTGTCTAATCCGGCTTACTTAGAAGGGATGCTTCAAGCCGTCACAACCGGAGTGGAAAAATACGCAGCGTTACAATAGGAATAAAAAGAATGGCTCCTCGCCATTCTTTTTATTTAAGTCCATTTTCTTAAGTATCAATTCATAAGCGAATTTGGTGGATTTTGTTAGGGCTTTTCGCATTTCTTGTAATTGTACGAATAATTGTTGGATAAGTTGTCGAGCGAATTTCATAGAGAAGTGACGTGAAACATCGTATGATAAAGATAGACAATTTGTGGAGGAGGGCATTGTTCAATGATTGATCTTCAAACCTTTATTTTGCCAAACATTGATAATGGACCAAGAGATGTGCAGACGTTTACGAATATGGCGCGTTCGCTTGTGAAAAAAGGCGTTCACTCCGTCGTCGCAACTCCGCTGTTTTGGGAAGAGTCCGACGTGACGCGCCATGAGCTTGTTCTGTATGCGAGCGCCGCCAACGATTGGCTAGAAGAAGCACTTATTCCGCTTCGCGTTTTGCCAGGGCAGCTCGTACCCGCCTCGCCTCAGCTACTTAAACACTATGAAAAACAAAAGCTTCTTACACTGAACCATACGGACAAATATCTACTAATGTCTCTACCTTATCATACGCTACCAGCGAATCTCGACAGCTTACTCTACGACTTACAGCTTCAAGGAATTGTACCAATGTTACAAGCACCTGAACGTCATCCAGTCTTTCAACAGCATCCAGATAAACTCTACGACCTTGTGAAAAAAGGCTTTGTAACGCAGCTTAGCGCTGGAAGTATTCTGGGACTTAACGGAAAGCAAGCGCGCAAATCTGCTTCAACTTTTATCAAGCACAGACTCGCTCACGTTATCGCATCAGGCGTAGATGAGCGAACGTATTGGGATTATTCTCTTTCAAAAGCCTACGACGTTATTTCTGATCAGTATGGAACGGGCCAGCTCTATACGTTTATGGAAAACGCGGAAGCAGTCATTGAAGGAATGGCTCTTGCGATGGAGGAGCCAGAAGCGGTGAAGAGAGGGAAGATCTTTAAGCTTTGGGCATAGTGTGTAGAATTGTATTATGTTTTTCTTCACTTATTAAAGTAATTAAAAATACACCTTAAAAAAGACATGAAAAAATAGTATTATAGTATTATTACTATTAGAAGGGTGTATAAAGTCATGTTTTATAATTTTCGCTTAAGTTCATGGAGAGAACCCATGTTATGTTTACTAGCCATTTTGTATGCTGTAATCTCTTCAATTTGGCATCTATTTATACTGTTACCGGTAGTAGCTATTGGGGTTTATTTCCTAATAAATAGAAAATTACTATTCAGTTATCTGATTCCTTGGCTAACATTATATCTAGTTTTTACTCCTATCTTTGGGTTCAATGTTAGTTTATCTTTTACAGTGTTAAGTATAGTCGGAGCATTATCTTTTGTTAAGTATTTGCAAGTTCATTTACACCAAAAAGTTACTAAATTATTTATAATTTATATTTTATGTATGGGTGTCGGATTAATATATTCACCAAACATACAGCTAGGGTTAAAGCTAATGGTTTATAATATATTAGCATTTTTAATTTTATTAGCTGGTCAACAGTTAGCAAGTAGATATTCAACAGAAAAAATATTAAAGCATGTTGTAATTTTAGGTATTCCCGTAGGAGTAATAAACATTATCTTCTTATTTATACCTAATTTAGAGATATCTTTTCTAAAAAGTTCCATTGCACCATTTTTTGTAGATCCAGGAGCTCTGCAAACCCTTTTTAATGAAGGATATAATAACATTTTAGATCCTAGAAAAGCCGGTACATTTTTTGTTAATACAAATGTAGCAGCAGTCTTTTTTGGAATATTATTTTGGTTGTCTGTATCTTTAAAAATGAAAACTATCAGTAAGGTTTATAACATTCCAATTATTGTATATTTCCTAGCGCTGCTAAGTACAAATTCCCGTGCAGGATTAGGCGCATTTATCTTTGTAAGCATAGTGTTAATACTACTAAATATCAATAATCAGAAAACATGGATAAGCATAATTATTTTTACAGTACCAGCAATTATTTTGATTATTTTATTAATTAATAGTGGCTTGTTTGACAATATAGTTAATAGATTAAGTATTAGTGCCATAAGCCAAGATCCCAGAATGATAATATGGCAATTTGCTATCTCTCATATACATCCTATAATTGGTCTAGGGTATGGTGGCTGGGAAAATATTTCTTATCAAATGGGAAAGCAATTTGAAAATTTCCCTCCGCATAATCATTTGCTTATAGTTTGGTCTTGGAGTGGTATTTTAGGAGTAGTTGGTTTCTTGACGCTAATTCTAGGGATTCTGTATATAGCTATCAAAAAATACAGAAAAACTAAAAATGTACTTTATTTAAGCATTTTAGGAATCTATCTAACAGTAGGATTTCAAGGAATGTTTGATAATTACTTTTTTCATAATTACAATATACTAGTATTACTATTCCTTGTAACAGGCTTAATTTTATTTGAGAAAAATTCGGTAGTAAAGTAGAAAAAATTAAAAAAAGTTTACTTTTAAAGAGAATTTGCAACTCTATTTAATTGTAATCAACTCAAAATTATTATTGAGAAAGAGTCTACATATCGTGTATGAAAATAAAGCGAGAAGTTCAAGGAATGGCTCTTGAGATGGAAGAGCCGGAAGCGGTGAAGAGAGGGAAGATTTTTAAGCTTTGGGCATAGAAAAAAAGAGAGTGACGTTTGAAAATGGAAAGTAAGTGATTATATGTTTTTAGTAAAAGAACAGCATCTTGTCTTTAAGGTTCCAAATTACATCGTGTAAAACAAACAGAAGTCAGCAGGAGGTATTAATTGTATTTCCTTTCACAAAATACTGAGGAACAGTTTAGTGGAGAGTGCTAAACTGTTCCTCGGTATTTTTTATAGTGTAGGTAATTTTAATGCTGTATTAATGTTGTTTAAATTCAAACTTACCTGCTCGTTCATATCCCAAGCGTGGTACCATCCTTTTTCCATCATATATGTGGAAATTCGTTCATGCATATCAAGAGCTTCCACTAAATGGAGAGTGAGCATTTCTTTAATTTCTGGCGTTCCTGCGTCCGTAACGGCCATGGCATAATTTCTAACGCCGCTTTTAGCTGAAATGAGCAAATCCATTGCAACGACTTGATCAGACAGTGCGTCCATGCCAGTTAAAGATTCAATGATTCCATTCATAGTCATTCACCTCCTAATTCACTGCTTAACGTTGGAAAGAATCGAAGCGTATTCTTGTAATTGTCTCGTAGATACATCAATGTCTTGCTGCATAATATCTTTTAATAAAGGATCATTAACCAATGCTTTCATTGTTTTAGATTTCGTTAAACAAGTGGTCTTAAATGCCGCCATTTCTTGGAGCTCAAGAACTTCATGTAAGCCATAGTTCATTTTTTTATCTCCTTTCTCAAGGTTTCAACACGACTTTTATACAATCATCCGTTTTCGTATCGAAAATCTCATAGCCACGTTTTGCTTCACTAAGTGGAAGGACATGACTTACGACATCGCCTGGATCGATTTTTCCAGTCGAAACTAATTCAAACATATAGGGCATATAGTGAATCACAGGTGCTTGTCCAGTTCGAATATTAATGTTTCGGTTTAAAATATCTCCCATTGGGAATCCATTATATTTGCCACCGTAAACGCCTGTCACTTGAATTGTGCCGCCTTTACGCACTGCTTGTGAAGCCGTAATAAACGCACCGAATGCTCCGCCTTGAAGTTTCATTCCGCTCGCTAAGAATTCTAAGTCAGTCATTTTAGCGTCCATACCAACTGCGTCAATAACAACATCAGCGCCGCCTTTTGTTATTTCTTTCAAATGCATTCCTGGATTTTCAAAGTGTTCAAAATTAACAATTTCAACTTTGTTAGTACGTTTGGCATGTTGCAAGCGATAGTCTACATAATCTACGGCAATGACACGCTTTGCACCTTTTAGCCAACAGAATTTTTGAGCGAAAAGACCAACGGGACCACAGCCAAGAACAATAACTGTATCACCATTCTTTACGCCTGCATTGTCAACGCTCCAATAACCAGTAGTCATCGCATCGGCAATCACCGTTAACTTTTCATCAGGTTCTTCACAGGTTTCTGGGATTTTGAAGTGAGTAAAATTAGCAAATGGCACCCTTAAATATTCAGCTTGCCCACCTGGGTAGCCACCCGTGTTACCAGAATATCCGAAATAGGCACCCATATCACCATTATCATTCGAGTTATCACATTGGCTTTCCAAATGGTTTTTACAGTAAAGACATTCACCGCATGCGATATTAAAAGGAATAATGACTCGGTCACCTTTTTTTACCTTAGTCACATCAGGTCCAACTTCTTCAACGATTCCCATTGGCTCATGGCCAATAACATAGTTTTCTTGCAGGTTAGGAATCATGCCGTGAATTAAATGTAAATCAGACCCACATATAGCTGTACTTGTTACTTTAATGATCATGTCATCTCGTTTTTCAATCTTTGGGTCTGGCACTTCTTTAACTACAATATTTTTAATACCTTGATACGTTACTGCCTTCATGCTATACAGCCTCCAGTGTTAGTGATCATCAGGTGTTCGGTCAAACAGCCCTTTTCTATTGCTTTCAAGCGGGAATAAATTCATTTTTCCAATCATCAATGTATTGTTGGCAGAGAGTTGATCTAATTTATACTGTTCACTTAGTTCGTATGGATGGAACCATTTTTTATTGATCATTAATTCCGTAATTTCTTGGTGCATGGCAATACCTTGCATTAATTGATTTCGTAAGAGGGTTCTAACATCAGGCGATGCAGTCTCCGTTAATGCCGTGGCAATATTGCGTACACCTTCTTTGGAGCGAAGAAGTAAATCCATCGCAAATGTAGTATCCGCTAGCTCTGGCATATGCAACGCGTTTATAGGGTCTAGATAGTCCTGATTCAATGAAAGTGCCTCCTTGTTAATTTATTATTGGTGTTGGTCGGTTTTGAGGAACTGGAGCTTCAAACGGTACGCGTTGATAAACTACCTGTAATTCTTCAAGCGCTTTGATAGATTGTTCCACATCTTTTTTCATTAAGGCTCTTAAATCATCATCAAATACGAGTCCTTGCATTAGCTTAGATTTCGCTATGCAAAGCGTTTTAAAATTTATAACTTCATGTAAATCCAGGGATTCATGATTGGCTAATTTTTGATGATCCATTTCTAACTAACCTCCTTATTTGTTAGTACAGTCAATGGTATTGTTCCAAAAATAGATGTGAACATTCTTGAATGGTTTTTTTTAAAATTGGTAAATTATTTGATATGGTTCATAAAGCAGGAGGGATGGGAATAATTGCTTTAGTAATCTTTTCTGCTTATAGTTCGGTAAGAGGTCTAAGGAAAGTAAGTTTATAACGTTTGCTTACATAGTAGGTAAGGAAGAATGATTAATCAATAAAAAGTGATGAAATCATTTCTATATTGAAATATGTTTAGCGGAGTGTTTCTTATAATAAATATACTTGTTCTCTAGTTTTTAAAGGGGCGGTAATGATTCCTACACTAAAAAGATTGATAGTATTATACACTAGTGTTACCACTTCTTTTCTTTATAATACTGCGACAATCATCATTGTGTTGTGGTCAATAAAATCCTTTGTTGTACAAAAAAGAATAGATGAATACAGACACTTTAATCCTGTTCATCTATTCTTTTTTTGGTTTATCAATTGTATATCATTTTATTTTAATGATAAATACGTTTGTAATAAAAGGTATGTGTTCTCTTTTTGTTGTGCCTATTAATTCATCAATGCCTGAACAAACACATCAAGCGGCTGTGCTTTGCGACCGAGCAGTTTTTCTAAGTCAGTGCTTTCTACATCGAGAGAGCCTTGACGAATTGGCTCTTGCATCTCAACAAGCATGTCAACGACAAAGCCTGGTAACCCAGCTCCGCTTAGCGCTTCCTTAAACCCAGCATCGTCTACGTTTACGACTTCCACGTCTTTTTGAAGCACGTTGCTTGCGATAGCGGCAAGTTCTTTTTGAGTGCGCGGCGTGCCTGCTAGTTCATATACGGTGTTTTCGTGACCCTCTCCAGCTAAAACAGCAGCTGCTGCCTGAGCATAGTCGCTTCGTAACGCCCAGCTGATTTTTGCATCACCTGTTGGATTTAGCCAAGGTGCTCCGTGAAGTACGCCTTGAACCGTACCCGCTTCATTTTCCACGTACCAGTTGTTGCGAAGAAGAGAATAGGCAATGCCTGATTCCTTAATGGCTTTTTCCGTTGCGCGATGCACTTCTGCAAGAGAAAGAGTGCTTTCGTCTGCTTTTGCCAGGCTTGTGTAAGCGATGAACGAAACGCCCGCTTGCTTTGCAGCTTCAACGGCAGCTTGATGTTGACGAATGCGCGTTTTATTATCTCCGTCTGTTGATACAAGCAGTAAACGATCAATGCCAGCGAACGCTTCAGCAAGCGTTTCGGGTTGATCAAAATCACCGTGACGCACGTCAACTCCTTGTGCTTTTAGGTGCGCTGCCTTTTCAGGGTTTCGCACGCTCACCGCTAGGTTTTCTGCGGGTACCGTTTGTAAAAGAGTTTCAACTACAATTGAACCGAATTGTCCTGTTGCTCCTGTAACTAACATTTTCATCTGTTCATTCCTCCACTTTATTTAGTGTATATAACCACACTGGTTATAACTCAAATGGTTACAACTAGTGTTTTAAAAAAAGCTCATAAAAGAGCTTTAGTTACCATGTGCTTTTTCAATCATCATTCCAATGGTCGTTTCATTCAATCGTTTTTCCATGGCAGCCTGAGCTTCTTTTAGCTCCGCAGAAAGAGAGTCTTCAATCGTTCTTCCCACTGGGCATAAGATGTTTGGCTTTTCATGAATATTAAACAACTGTCCATCTTCAACCACATCAACTGCTTTGTAAACATCGAGTAGGGTAATTTCTGACGGTTCTTTCAAAAGCGACGCTCCGCCAACACCTGCCCGTACGTCAATTAAGCCAGCTTTTTTCAACATGCTCATAATTCTTCGAACGACGACAGGGTTTGTATTTACGCTTCCTGCAATAAAGTCGCCCGTGCATTCACTGGGTGCGACCGCAATTAGAGTTAATGTATGAACGGCCATGGAGAATCGGCTGCTAATTTGTTTCATTGCTTATCACCACCGTTGTAACCATTATAGTTACAATGTATTTTAGTTGTCAATAAAAAGATCAAAGAAAAAAATGGAATATGTATAGGTCTTTTATCTAAAAATTTCCATTGAACTCACAGATATTAGTAGAAAAAGAGAAGTTCTTCCTATTTAGAACCAATATTCGTTATTTTATACTATAAAATATGGAAAAATACTGTGCGGAGGTGCGATCAGTGGATTACGCAAAGATTATTGCTGGGCTATCAAGTACGATTTCTCATCAAGCAGCGGAAGTAAATGAAAAAATTCGGTTGTTGGAGTCCGCCAAGCAGCAAGTGACGTCAGAGAGAACGCTCTCCATGAACGATATGAGCTTAGTAACCAATCCAGAGCTTGGAGAAGGATGGAAAGGAAAGCGGTCGACTTCATTTGATGAACAGCGTGAAAGTGCGAAAGAAGAGCTGAAGCGAATTTTACAAGATGAATATGAAGACTACTTATCGGATATTGATTCGGCAATTCTGAAGCTTGAAAGTCAGCAGCTTCTATTAAACGGACTGAGCTTCGTGGCAACAGAAGCGAGTTCGCTTGTACATAAAGGAGAAGAAGCAGCGGAGGATCTGCACCGAAAGATTAGTCATATCAGAGGGAGGCTGTAAGCATGGGAAAAACGATTAAATTAAACTATGAATCAGTTATGAATGAGCTAAACGCGTTAAAGGCAGCGAAAGATAACATCGTCGTAAAGGAAATGAAAAGCGTTGGAGACAATCGTTTAGAAATCACGGAGATGATGAAGAATCAAGAGATGGAAATCCAGCAGCTCATGACGAACTATGTTCAGCTTTTGACTAAGCAAATAGCGGATACGGAAAGCAACCTCAAACAGCTGAAAGCGCAGGATGAGATGATGGCGCGCAGATAAGGCGTAGGATGAAAGATAGGTAGAAAACGTATATAATAGAGAGGAGCTTTTTGGAGTGCAAAACGCTGTATATGATGCGAGCGCGCTGCTAGAGACAGCAAAAGAGCGCATCAGTTCATATAACGAAATGGAAAAGCAACTACTAGTATTACAAAAAGCGTTTAAGCGAATCGCCGCTTTAGATGAGGATCTTCAAGGAAAAGGCGCAGACAATATTAAAGCTTTTTATCAAAGCCACGCAGACATTGCTAATCAGTGGCTGAACTTAATTGAAACAAACCGAGCTTTTTTTGAAACCATTGAAGCAAAAATGGGAACTTCAGAGCTTGAAGGAAGTACGTTTGTAGCGGAAGCGTTTCTAGACCAAAATGTTCATCAAGGAAACACGCAAGCTAAAGAAATGATTATCCAGCAGCAAAACGCTCTGCAGGATATTTTTAATACAATCGACCATATCTTACCGCTCAACGTCTTTTCAAGTGCTAAGTACAATCAGTACCTAGAAGAAGCAGAACAAGAGCGAAAGGATACGCTCCAAGCCGTGAATCAGCTAGACGCGGATCTCGTTCAAGAATACAAAGGGCTGTCATTCTTCTATAATATGGTCACCCAAAACATTCAAGCCGTCACAAGTTCCACAAGTCAAGCAGGGAACGCGACGCCTCTTTACTTTGACCTTGATGCCTATAAAGCAAGCCCAGTGTATGGCATGCAGGGGGAAGCCAACAGCCGCGCCGTTTCGTATGTGGAAGCCAAAGAAGCCGAGCGAAAAGCCTACGAAAATCAAAAGAACATTCAAGCGCAAGAAAGCTTCACGCTTGAAGTATGCGAAAACCCACATGCCAAGAAGAAAGAAGAAAAAGGATTTTGGGGTGCGGCTTGGGGAAGCGTCACAAGTGGGGTTGAACATGCATGGGATAAGACAATGGATGGCTTTCACGCAGGCGTTGACAAAGTCACCCACGGAACAGAAGCTGCTTGGACCGCGACAAAAACGAGCTGGAACACCGGCGTACAAGCTGTTTCAGACGGCGTAAAGGAACTGAAGCACACAGCTCACGAAACGTGGGCAGATGTCCAATCCCAAGCAGCAGCCGGTCTCGCAAAAGCGAAAGTGAGCACAAAGCTTGCCATCGAAGTGTCCAAAGAAAGCTGGAAAGTCAGCATTGAAAACATCAAGCAAGGAACAAAAACCGCGCTAGACGTCACAAAACGAAGCTGGGATGGCGTCGCTGGCGGAGCGACAGATGCCGTTGTCGATACGTGGAATGACCTCGTACATATGGTCCAGCATCCAGTCGAAACAGCAGAAAGCATCGGTGAAGGAGTCAAAGCCGTTTGGGATGATCCAAAAGGCGTAGCTAACACCATCGGTAACGAAATTAAAGACTCTTGGAATGAACAGGTTATAAACGGCGATACAAAAAGCAGAGGTCACTACTTTTCCTACCTAACCGCTAACGTTGCCATGAGCATAGTCGGCACAAAGGGAGCGGACAAGCTCGCAAAAACGACGAAGCTTGAACAACTCAGCGGTGCCGCCACGAAGAAACTCAATGAAGGTGCCGCAGCCATTCATGTGCGTACGCAGTCAGCTCTGCAGAACTTGGGACTGGATAACCGTTTAGCGTATCCAGGTGTTGGATCTGTGAAGGGGAATGGCGGGTATCAGTTTATTGAGCGTGTGGATGGTGGTAATGGGGTTGGGACGAAGGTTAAGGATGAGAGTGGTAAGGGTGAAGTAGACAATAAAGCTGAAGAAATGATTCAAACAGTTGAAGAAGCTAGAATACAACAACGAACGGTCATAGAATCAGTAGAAAATGGAGAAGTCATCTTAAAAACTACAAAGCACAAAGGAAATTATGGTGAAATTAAGATGGATGATTTTTTTGAAAGTCAAACCTATACAAGAATTAGTGATGATCGCGTCTTAACATTGGATCAAAAAATTGTTAAAGGGATAGATGGTGTATATGAAAATGCATCTCCACCACCTAAGTATGTCATAGCAGAGGCTAAGTATAATACGTCCAGGTTGGGGAAAACAAACGATGGAAAGCAGATGAGTGAAGATTGGATTTTTGGAAGTGAAAGGTTAGATAGCACTTTATCAAAGGAAAAAGCAGACGAAATTGTGACGGAAATGTTGCTCAATCCAGAAAATGTTCAAAGGATTGTTATACAGGTTATGCCTGATGGGACGGTAGTGAAAAAAATTTTGGAAGAATAAAAGGGAGGAGAGAGATTATGCTGCGGGATAAAATTAAAACTAGTATATATTTTGAAGAATTCATTGATTATGAGGAAAGACGAATAGAAAAATTTTCATTATTAATTAAAAAGGTCATTGAAGAAAAGGGAAAAGATGATAAAGGTTTAAAGAATGGATACATAGCGTTGCAAGGTTATTACTTTAATAAATTAAGGGCTATGTACTCTGCGGGTTTCCCTGCTCAAAACATTCGTGAGTTTTTACCTGAAGTAATAGGTGTCATGGAAAAAGTATGGAATAAAGAAAGTGGATATATACGTATGTTATGGATGACATCTATAGCAGTTATGCTAAATATTGAAGATGAAGAATTTAATAGGCTGGTAACAATGATAAGGAAAGAAGGATTAAATGATTATTTGATTAATTATTTTATTGCTTTTAGAAATGGTGAGGTCTCAGATTTTTATGAGCAAAGTAAATTTTATGTAAAAAATCCATATGTAAAATTAAAAAAGGTGATTGAAGGTAGTAAAATTTCAAAAGAGATTTCTATAGAAAGATTGGAAGAATATATAAAGAAATATTGGTATCGTGGGCATTCGGATGAAGCATGGTACGATGCACATAAAAATAAACATGGTATTTATAGCGGTTATTGGAGCTTTGAAAGTGGAGCAATCGCAAAGATTTTAAAATTAGATGATTCAGCTTTAAAAGATACTCCATACTACCCTTATGATATGGTGCATGATCAAGAAGAATAATAGTAAGAATCAACAGTGATAAATGCTTATACTGTGGATTCTTTGTGTCTATCATTTTTAACTGGATTAGTACATAAATAGCATTAGCTAAGTGGAGTCATAGAAAATGTAACGTGAGTCCTGATGGGAAAATAAAGATTTTTTAACACTAGCAGTAAAGTATCTGAAACCTTTGATAAACTAAGAAACAAAAAAAGCTGGAAAGTCAGCATTGAAAACATCAAGCAAGGAACAAAAACCGCGCTAGACGTCACAAAACGAAGCTGGGATGGCGTCGCTGGCGGAGCGACAGATGCCGTTGTCGATACGTGGAATGATCTCGTACATATGATAGAAGACCCAAAAGGAACGTTACAAAGCATTGGAGAAGGAGCACAAGCCGTTTGGGATGATCCAAAAGGCGTAGCTAAAACCATCGGTAACGAAATGAAAGACTCTTGGAACGAACAGGTTATAAATGGCGATGCAAAAAGCAGAGGCCACTACTTTTCCTACCTAACCGCTAACGTTGCCATAAGCATAGTCGGCACAAAAGGAGCGGACAAGCTCGCAAAAACGACGAAGCTTGAACAACTCAGCGGTGCCGCCACGAAGAAACTGAATGAAGGTGCCGCAGCCATTCATGTGCATACGCAGTCAGCTCTGCAGAATTTGGGTCTAAATAAGCTGGATAATCGTTTAGCGTATCCAGGTGTTGGATCTGTGAAGGGGAATGGCGGGTATCAGTTTATTGAGCGTGTGGATGGTGGTAATGGGGTTGGGACGAAGGTTAGGGATGAGAGTGGTAAGGGTACGGATGATGTTACACCTAAAAAGAAATCTGTACCAGACTGGCTTAAAGAGCGTTGGGAAGCAGGTAATAATTTTAATAAGGAAAATCGTCCTCGTTACCCTTATAATGAGGTAGAGTTGGAAGCAAAAGAAGTAGGGGGCAAAAAGTACGTAGTTGACTCATATGCACCCAACAAGGAAATAGTATCGAGAAAATTCACTCAACTTAGTGAAGTGCAAGAAAAGACAGCTAAGAGTTACTTAAATGAAATCACAAAAAAATATTCTTCGGGTTCTAAAATATCAAATGGTACTTTTAATCCTAACGCTCTCAAAGGAGGGCGACTTAAAGGTGAATTAATATTAGAAATACCTGTTCAAAATAAACCAATTCCGCAAACAATTCTTGATGAGGCAACAAAAAACAGGATTATTATTAGGGATATTAAGGGGAAGGTGTATAATTGACTATGAAAATTTATTATTGTGACGAATGGTCGGACATCAAAAAGAAGCCTTGGAACATACTTGATGACCGTACTGCATACACATACCATCAAAAACAAGAACCATATACGGCGGTATTATTAGAGGATGAGAAACCTAAATATATTGTAAATGTTACAAATGAATGGGTTTCGGTGGGGTTTTATGATGACCTGATTCGTAAATATTTAAATTATGATTTTGAAGTTATGAGTGATGGTAAGATTTTTTTAAGAACAGCCATGTATTGGGAATATGATGATGAAACTGACACGGAAGTAAGTAGCTTGATTTTGGGCTTCCGAGAAGATGGCTATATAGCAATGGAAAAGAGAGATTTAAAGACCGGTTCAGTCGAGGAGCGCGAAACTAGCGATACCCTTGAAAGAAACTGGGATGTATTTCCTGAATTTGGTCATTACAATCATTTGTGCAAAGAGGAAAGGTAACGTGTTTAGAGCACTCTAGTGCCTAAACTAGTTATACGAAAGGCTTTTACGTA
The DNA here is from genome assembly GCF_001614195.1 of Bacillus sp. VT 712. Lineage (NCBI taxonomy): Bacteria > Bacillati > Bacillota > Bacilli > Caryophanales > Bacillaceae > Bacillus > Bacillus sp. VT 712. Next base: position 40,967 of record NZ_LWBK01000023.1, read on the forward strand.
TAGGTACATAAAGCAAGTGAACTAAAATACAATTAAAATATTTGAGTTGGACAAAAAGAGCAATGATACGTTTGAAAATAGAGACTCCATGAAGGTACTGCCATCATGGAGTTTTATTTTATATAGGAATAATAAGAAAAGTACTAGAATTGGGTGATTTGACATTTTACATGGTGTGGGGACTTATGATACTGCAAAACCCACAAACTAAAGACAATGACAATGCTCGTAATGCTAAAGGTTGTAACGATACGGATACATAAAGATAGTGAATAATAAAAAGTGAAGATTTATGAGTGGGACAATAAGAATGTGATTTGTTTGAGAATCGAAAGCTCATGATGGTTGTACCGTCATGGAGTATCGTTTTAATACTTGGATAGTAAGAAAAGTACGATACATAGGCGAGATGACATTTTACATGGCAGCGGTAGTTATGACATGGATTGGCTAATAAACTAACGAGAATGACAAAGCTCGTGGCGATAAACAATGGATAACGTGAAAGGGCGTTCTATTACTGCTTTGGATTAAAAAATTTGGGTTGTGTTTTTACTAGAGAGGGCCGTATAATACTCGCTATTCGTTTAAAAAGCGTTACATAAATTTTAATTTTCGTAACGGGAGGGTGAAAGGTTGAACGTTGTTGGGTATATACGAGTCTCCACTCAAGGGCAAGCGAGAGATGGATATAGCTTGAAATATCAAGAAGAGGAAATTAAAGCATATTGTAAGGAACAAGGCTTAAACTTGATTCATATTTTTAGAGACGAAGGAATTAGTGGCGCAAAACTAAATGAAGAAGCATTAGAAATTGACAGGGTGGGCTTACAGGAAATGTTGGCTCACCTTTCGTCTGTCCAAATTGATAATGTGGTGGTGCTCAATACAAGCCGATTATGGCGGTCAGATATTGTAAAGGTGCTAATACAACGAGAGTTGAAGAAATATGGCTGTGATATTAAGAGTATTGAACAACCATTTTACAGCATTCACAAAAAAGACCCAAACGACTTTTTGGTCAATGGATTAATGGAGTTATTAGACCAATACCAACGACTTGAAATAGCCCTAAAACTAACAAAAGGGAGAAATAAAAAGGCAAAGGAAGGTGGATATGCAGGGGGAAGGGTAACATTTGGCTATATGAAACAAAAAGGTGAAAAGGAACTAAAGATACATAACAATCATGCAGAAGTAGTGAAACGGTTGTTTGAGCTTAAACAGATACATAGAAAATGGTCACTGTCTAGGTTGGCAGAAGCATTAAATGATGAAGGTTATCGAACAACTCAAGGGAAAGCATTTACGAAAGTACAAGTGAAACGTATTTTAGACCGAGAAAGTTTTTATCAAGGGATCTATACATACGGACAAATACAAGCAAATGGGAAACATGAAGCAATAATTTAAAAGGTTACTTAAAAAAGGGACTCATTTTCTTATAAATTCTTCTGTAAGGTTGAAAATGGATAGGCTTTCGTACCAATGCGCACCGATAGGTGAACGCTCGAACTAAGGTTGCCGGCATTTTCATTCAATCATTGACAACTGAATAGGAGGATGAACGATGCATGAAAAGCAGAAACATATTTATGTGGGTGTAGACTTGCATAAGCAACACCATGTGGCAGTGATTATTAATTGTTGGCAGGAGAAGTTGGATGAAATAAAGCTTGAAAATAAACCATCTGCCTTCTCAACTTTTTTACTGGATATTGATAAACTTATAGATGATGGATTGACGCCTGTATTTGACTTAGAAGATGTTGGAGGCTATGGGCGATCGTTAGCACAGTTTTTAACTGACCATGGACAGGTTGTAAAAGAAGTAAACCCAGCACTTTCATACTCTGAACGAAAAAGCCATATGACCACACAAAAAAGTGACAGTTGGGATGCGGAATGTGTAGCTAGAATATTGGTGAACAAACTAGACCAATTACCAGATGCTAAACCACATGATTTATATTGGTCCATACAACAATTGGTCACTAGAAGAAATGCGTTGGTGAAAGCTCAAGGTGCTTTAAAGAACCAACTGCACATTCAATTGAGCCACCACTATCCAAGCTATAAGAAGTTTTTCTCAGAAATAGATGGAAAAACGGCATTGGCATTTTGGAAACGATATCCGTCACCATCTTGTTTAGAGAGTATAACCTTACAAGAATTGACCACTTTTTTATTAGAAGCCAGTAACAATACATGTTCCGTGAAAAAGGCTAATGACATATTAAAGCTAGTAAAAGAAGATGGACGCACTGCAAAAGAACATCAAGAAACACGCGACTTTCTAGTAAGAAGCATCGTTCGAGACATTACGTTTAAAAAGAAGGAAATGAACTATGTAGAAGGCGAATTAAAACAGTTAATGAGTTTACTAGACTTTCAACTAAACTCCATGCCAGGAATTGACCTTGTGACAGCTTCGGCATTAATTGCAGAGATAGGTGATGTAAGACGCTTTCCTAATGCCAACAAATTAGCACGATTTGCGGGTATTGCGCCAGTTTACTTTGGCTCCGGTGGGAAAGGTAAGGAACAAAAAAGCAAACAGGGAAATCGGGCGCTGCATGCGTTATTTTATAATCTCTCAGTACAGCAAGTTCAAGTAGCAAAGGGAAGTAAATTGCCACGAAATCCAGTGTTCCACGCTTATTACCAACGTAAGCTGAAAGAAGGCAAAACAAAGGGACAAGCATTGGTGTGCATTATGAGAAGGCTTGTGAACATTGTTTATGGCATGATGAAACATAAAACAGCCTACGAATTGCCGATAGAGCAAGAAAAGAAGTAATTTAATAGTATGGTAAATGGCTGACTTTTTTATTTTAGCTTTTAAGATTACAACATAGGGTACGGGTAATACTGCTAAAGATTTTGAAAAATCGATAGTCAAGTTGCCACCAGCCGAGCGTGTTGCAACTGTTAGGTCAAAAGCACAGGAAGTTGCTAAAAATGCTGGATTAGTAAAAGATTCGAAATTAAGTAAGATTAATGGTAGAGATGTATATAAGGACCCTAAAACAGGAGATTTATATTCGGTAGACACACAGCATGGTAGGTTTGAAAAAACAAATAGTAAAGGAAAACATCAAGGGGAGGTTGATTTTGATTTTATGCCTACTAAACCTGCCGATGCTTCTGGTGGTCATAATTTAAAGGTTAAATAGAAAGGATGTAGTGGCATGCTTAAGAGTGATTGGATACCTGTAAGGGAAATTTCAGACGATACTCAAATTTGGAGTGGAACTATAGTTAGGGTTTTTGGAATAAATAATTGTGAAGAAGAGTTCTATGATTATATAGTGTCATTTATATATGATAATACTGACTACTTACAATTAACCTGTCTTTCACGAGGAGAAGGTGGAAATATCATTTGTGTATTACAAACAGAACCAAGTTCCAATTATTCACTAGGGAGAGAATTAAAAAGAATGATGGATGATGGTACAGACTCTGTGTTTGTAAATTTTACTCCTGAGTGTATTGTAAAGTAACATCCATTAATTCATTGGTGATAGTGATAAAAACTGAATCAGCAGTTTGAAAGAAAATAAAGAGAGCCTTTAAAGCAGGGCAAAGGAAATTATTAAACCTTGATTGGCTGATAAGCTAGCCTTTCAAGGTTTTTCATTGGCAAATGGTAAGCCCGTAATCAAACAACGCATATAAAACATCAGGCACCTCCGGTACGATAAATGTATCAATCAAAGGAGGTGCCATTATGTCTACAAACAAATTAACCATTGTTCCCGTCAAACTCGATCCTATTCCAGTTGAAATTTCTTCGAATCATTCTCTCCAATACACTGCTGAGCCAAGTTGTGTAATTAAAACCGCTGTGGCTGAAATTTCCTTCTTCAATGGCGTAGATGAGCGCATTATCCAAACCA
>NZ_LWBK01000024.1:0-131733 GCF_001614195.1 Bacillus sp. VT 712
GGCTTCGACCAAATGAAAAGCCATGATTTCCAAGTAAATGAAGCACGTATGATGATTAGTCTACTTGCCTACAATTTAACGAACTGGTTACGTACATTAACATTTCCACCTGCGAAGAAGGGTCTTCAAATTCAAACGATTCGCACGAGATTAATCAAGGTAGCAAGTAAGCTGGTGAAATCGAGTCGCTACTTGCATTTTAAATTAGCATCCAGCTTCGTCTATGCGCACTTCTTTTCGGACGTACTGACCCAGGTACAGCAGCTTTCCCTCAACTAAATCACCTTTTTAAAAAATCGAACCCGCACCAAGGGATCAGTCTGCCCAAAAACAGGTGAATCCCCATTTTTTAAGCATCAACCAGACTCCTTCACCTATTCATCCATTTGAAATTCACGAAAATTTAAACCATCGTGATCAAAAGTTGAAAAACGAAATGATTTTAGTTAGCTATGAATAATTCAGGTTCAAATAAAGTTGATTCGCTTAGTACTTCTCCTAAACTCAGTAAGGAAATGATTGACTTGTAAGAAGCCAACCGCCTACGCCAAGAAGCTCTTAATGAACAAGAACAAAAGAAGCATGAAGGAAAGTAAAAAGCCGAGACCCCGGGTGTCTCGGCTTCCTTCATTACTTCACTACCTTCACTTGACTTTGATGCCACTTCCACGCAGATGCAATAATTTCTTCTAGCGAACGCTCTGCTTTCCAGCCTAGCTCACGGTAAATTTTTTCTGAAGACGCAACGAGTCGAGCTGGGTCGCCAGCACGGCGGTCCGCCATTACGACGTTGGCTTTTTTGCCCGTTACGCGCTCGCACGTATCGATCACTTCTTTTACTGAGTAGCCAAGGCCGTTTCCTAGATTGTACGTCGCTGTTTTGGTTTCGTTTGCTAAAAGTGACTGAAGCGCAGCGATATGTGCGTTGGCAAGATCGGTTACGTGAATGTAATCGCGAATGCACGTGCCATCTTCTGTATCATAGTCAGAACCAAACACGGAAATGTGTTCTCTCTCACCTAGTAAGTGCTCAAGAATAATTGGAATGAGGTGCGTTTCCGGGTCATGGGACTCGCCAATTTCTGCTGTTTCGTACGCACCCGCTGCATTAAAGTAGCGAAGTACAACGTATTCCATATCGTACGCATGCGCGTAGTCCGCTAAGATGTGTTCAATCATCAGCTTAGAGCGACCGTACGGGTTGATTGGACTTGTGCTTGTTTCCTCTGTAATCATATCAACAGACGGAATGCCGTACGTTGCCGCTGTGGATGAAAAGATAAACTTTTTCACGTTATGTTTCATCATTGTTTTCAATAACGTAAGCGTCGCTGCAACGTTGTTTTCATAGTACTTCACAGGATCAACAACCGACTCTCCTACTAAGCTGTTCGCCGCAAAGTGCATCACCGCGTCAATTTGATACGTAGAAAAAACGTGCTCCAAATCCGCTTCGCTCCCTAAATTACCTTCTACAAACTGCGCGCGTTCATCAATCGCCCAGCGGTGTCCTGTTGATAGGTTATCTAAGACAACGACTTCATTTGTTTTCACTAATTCTTTTACAAGGTGGCTACCGATATAGCCAGCTCCTCCAACTACTAAAATCATAAAACCTCTCCTTTAGTCCACTTTGACTAGTTTTATCGTACTCTCTTCCCCTACTATTGTAAATGAGTTTTGTGAACTGAAAATGACTACTTTTCTTTATCTTAGTGAAATATGCGAAAAAATGCTTCTTCCAGCATTTTCATGATGTAAAATGGTGATATAGGTCTTAACCGAAACTGAGTTACCATAGAAGGGAAAGAATGATGTGAGCAAACTAAAGATCCTCAAGCGTCGATTTAAATATCTTCTTATCAAACTATTACGACTAAAAGATCATTCGCATAAAGTTGCACTTGGTTTTAGCCTTGGTTCAATTGTTAACTTTGTTCCTACCTTTGGGTTTGGACTAATCCTTTCTGTAGGTTTAGCCAAATTATGTAGAGGCAACAGCATGGCGGGCCTTATTGGTGGAATGCTGTTTATGTGGGCTTTTCCGCTCATGTTTTACTTAAACACGGTAGTTGGCGAATATCTCGTTCCCATCGATTTAGATCATGCGTTACTAGAAGTCGCCGACGATGATTTAACCGATCACTTAGAAACGGGGGCACACATCGGCAAAATATTTCTAGCAGGAATGCTTGTGAATATGGTGCTGTTTGGCGGTCTTCTTTACGCTGGCGTTTATTATATGATTAATCAGTATCGAGCTGAGCTTTTATACTACGTTTATAAAAAGTGGGTTGTATAATTTCTTAACAGCAAGAAAAGTATTACGCATGCCAAAAACCATTTCCTATCCGTTTCAACCAAAATCAAATCGCTATCTTATCCCTGGACAATTTGCCTGCGGAAGAGTAATGGTGTCTTAAAATAAAAAGAGGCTGGGACATAAGTAATTCAGCCAATGATAAACAATATTGGAAACAGGGTGGAATGGAGCGTAGGACACTCGACTCCTGCGGGAAAGAGAGGAAAACGTGAGATCCCGCAGCGCAATGGAACGAACGTGTTCAGACAAACCAAAGAGATGGGAACAGCTAGTGTTCGTCTCTTAGAAGCAATCATTTTGTTATGTCCCAAACCCTTTTTGACATTATTAGAACATGTAGGCACTTTTCACATCACGTGAATATCACTGACTTTGATCATCCAGTCTCCAGACTTATTTTCATAAATATTGCACTGAAGTGTTAAATTACTGCGCTCATTATCGTAATACAAATCAAAATCGACCATATAGATTAATTTAGGGAATTGCTTCTTCACATTTTTCTTACCTAAACTAAAATGTGGAGCATCCGGTTGATTAATATAGAAACCATCTTCTAATTGATCGTAAGCTACTTCGGGAGGAAGTGTCATAACTCCTGGATACAAACTCAACTCTTCTCTTTCTAATGTTTCAATAAAATAATCGAACTGTTCATTGAGATCATTTAAACTTAGCACTACTTGTTTTACGTAACGCAAGATATCTTGTTCTATATCTTTAGACTCTTTCAAACTATTTAAATAAGTGTCTAGAATTTCATCAGTCGCTTTAATGTTCTCGACAGTGAACAGCTCATCTTCTTCCATTCTCTCTTGCCATTCTAGGGTTGGTTTACTATCTTTTAATTCTTCCATCTTGTAATCCCCTTTATGTTTTTTTATGTTTACTTCTTAACTTACTGACATACACACTAAAATAGAATGGGACTTATGTATTCCGAATGACTTACAGGTAGCGGGCTATAAAGAAATAATTAGTGATGAAGACGTATACACTGAAGGTGAAATCTCGCTTATTGGGGAGCTTGAATGACTCCCCTTTGTCCCTCGTCACTGCACTTTTAAATATCGTAAAGTTTTTAGCTTCTACTGCATATCATCAACTTATTACCAAATCGAAAATTGACTTAACGTCCTCCTGCCCTTCGTAAGCTTCAAACTGAATATCACCGAGCTTCGTTCCGACATCAAACTCACCCATTAAGCTATCAAGCATGGTGATTATTTTTTTATATAAGTTTGAAAATTCACATCTTTTAGTTGATGACAAACACTATTTTTTTCATTACAATTGTAATATTACTGTAATATTTATTGAAATTAAACACATTTTTTCTAGTTAGTTGTAATTTAAGAATGAAACAAAACGATCAAACTATAAACGCACATAAAAGGTGAAGACATGAAAAAAAAGGTGCTTATACTGAGCTTGTCGATGTTCGGATTATTATCCACAAATACGTTTATACCGACCAAGGTGCTGGCTACTACTGCCGTGGAGCCCAATGAAAATACCGCTCCTGAAGAGGAGTTGGACGTGCTGTATGAACGCGTATATGATAATGGCTATGCGCTTGGAGAAAGCGATGGTTATAGCGGTGAAAAATTCATAAGCTTTGACGGAAACAACCAGCTTGCAGCTTATCCCTCAGAAGCTGCAAGCTGGTTCATGCTAGGCTATTCGGTCGGCTTTGAAAGCGGAAAGCGAAGTAAGACAGAAGAAGAAAAGACTGAAAAAGAAACCGATTATAGCGCTGGTGAAAAAGCAGGATACGAAATCGGAATTCAAGACTATGAGAACGCGACGGTCGCTTATACCCCTCCCACTATGAAAAGCAAGTCGGCTGACTGGAACGAAGGCTTCACGTTTGGCTACGAAAAAGCGATTGAAACGATGGATCTTTCTGTAAAAGCAAAAGAAGAAGGATACCAGCAAGGCGTACAAGATGAAGCAATGTCGGTACCAGAGCTTTATGCCGAAGACCCTATGACGCAAAAAGCATTTGAAGAAGGCTTTCAAAAAGCAATGAACGAAAAAGAAGCGGCTAAAAACGTACAGTATGAAAAAGATGGCTATAAGCTTGGATACAGCATGGAGCCACTCGTTGTTCCCGATGGTCTTACGCCTGCCGGCACCGAAGCATTTACAAAAGGTTACAATAAAGGTGAAAAGAAGCGCTTAGCAGATGTGAAGATGGAAGGATTTAATGCTGCTTTTCTGAATGAAAAGTACAAAGTACCAAAAGTGTATGAATCGAATGTTCAGCTTCTAGAAGTCTACCAACAAGGATTTGTTTCTAATAAAAAAGCAGCCCAGTTCAAAAAACAAGCGTACCAAGACGGCTGGAAGTTAGGCACCAAAATGGATGTTCCCGCTGCCTATAAGAAAAACAAAGCAGCGGTGACAGCGTATAAAGAATACTATCAGCTTGGCCAAGAAAAGCAGGAAAAGACAGTTTACGACGTGTTGATTGCCCTTGGTATTTTGCTGAGTGGAATTGGCTTATTCCGCGTGATTAGAAAGCGCAAGAAAAAGGGAGATTTTTCGGTTTAGCTCCTCTTCTTTTTTATACTCTTACTTTTGGCTTGGTTTTTCCATTGTTTATTTTTGGAATCGGAACTCTTAGAAAACAAAATCTACACTTAAAGCAGGGAAGTACTTAGTTTTTGTTCTGTTGCATATTAAACTCCCTCACTCATAAAGGTTGAAATGGGGGAGTTACAAGCGATTCTATCTAAAGGATATGCTAAATTGACTTTTTATAAATTATAAAAATGAACAACAAATATACCCCTTGTTCACTATTCAGCTTCGTTAGGTGTAAATCTATATACCCCTTCATCCGTCCGCAAATAAATAGAAGCTCCTTTATAGAAACAGTCCCAAAAGTCCAGTCGGTTTCCTTGTTCGTCAACAGCAATAGCCGAAGAAAACTCTTTCGTTTGTAGCGAATAGGTCATCAACTCTTGTTCTGCAGCTTCAAATAGAAGTACGTTATCCCACACGGCAAAGCCTCCTGATAAATAATCCCCTAGGTTCGTATCAGGCCACCAGTTATGTAAGTGATTGTTTTTTAATTGTACAACAGGAAATTCCGAATAATAATAAAGCCAAATCTCATCACCCAACACGTTCATTCCGTAGCAATCATCAATAGACGGCAAATTATGCACATTAACTATATCTCCATAATCGAAAATTATGTTACCGTCTATGTCGAGTGCTACTAAACCAGATCGGCTCATTTCAGATCCGCTAAATATCCCCTCATCAAAATAACTAATCCAGATTTGGTGTACATCATCTACCTGACAGTCTGCGATTCCTTCTCCTACTGAAAATTCTTTCATCACTTCTCCTTCACAGCTAAACACACAAATCACATTCGTTTCTTTTTCTTCATCATAATGCAGAAGCATCCATCTATCAGGCTTTACTTGCTGCACCGTTAACACATAATCTGCATGCACCACATGGCGAGGCAACACAGCAATGATCTTGCCCCTTCCGTTATGAATTTGAATAGGCCCCTTGTTGCTTTCCACTAAATAAAACAGCACATTATCTTTGCTAACATAGATGTGCTCTGGATTTTCTGCTTGGATAAAAGCTGAGTCTGCTTTCATTTTGGTAAAGGTAATTTTGTTCATATTTCTAAAACCTCACTGTTTGCCGTTTTATTGTTCGTAATAGTATGCTTTTACTCCTGGATAGTTTTTCCCTTTTTCTTTTAACACACAAAACTTCTTAAACAGCGGATAATCATTTAAGCGGCGGTTGTTTAAAAGTTTTGTTTCAATTGGTTCCATCTAATCGCACTCCGTTTCTTGCTGTTGGCTTTAGAGATAGTCGAATAAACAAACGACCCTCCTCTTAAGGAAAAATTATACAATCTAATACAATAGAAAGATAGTAGTTTTTGAGTTAAAGTTCAAACAAAAAAGCGCCCCTTCCAACAGGGCGCTTTCTATTACATGTCTTCTTCTACCACTTGACGATTTTTCTTCAATAGCTTCGATAATGCTTCATAGACAATTGGTACAATGACTAGCGTTAACAGCGTTGAAGATGTTAACCCACCGATTACGGTGATGGCTAATCCTTTTGAAATTAGTCCCGCTCCGCCTGCACCGAACACCATTGGAGCCATTGCGCCTATCGTTGCGATTGCTGTCATCAGAATTGGACGAAGTCGCGTTGATCCTGCTTCAAGAATCGCGTCACGAATGGACATTCCCGCGCGCTCCATTTCAATGATGCGGTCTACAAGTACAATGGCGTTGGTTACAACGATTCCAATTAACATCAGAAGTCCCATCATAACGGATACGGAAATGGTTTCACCTGCAATCCACAGTCCGACAAACGAACCGATAACTGCAAACGGCAATGAGAATAAGATCGCAAACGGTGCTAAACCTTCACCGAACGTTACCACAAGGATAAAGTAAACGATGAGAATCGCTGCAAGCATCGCTACGCCTAGCTGCGTAAAGGATTCCTGCATATCCGCTGCCACTCCGGCAACGTCTATTTTTACACCATTTGGTAAGTCAATGTTGTCAATCTTTTTATCGGCTTCAGCCGTTGCTTTTGATACGTCGTCGCCGACAATTTTACCAGAAATCGTTGTGTAGAATTCACCTTTGTTACGAGCAAGCGTCGTATAGGTTGTTCCTTCCTCTACCTCTACAATTTCAGATAAAGGCATTGCTGTTCCTTGAGCCGTTGGAACCTGTGTTTCTAACAATTCATCCATTGATTTTGGCTCTTTTTTTGCATCGCTTTGAACTGTAACGTTGACTTCTTCTCCGTCTTTTTCAACGGTAGTCAGCACGTCACCACTATTTTGTGCAGATAGCGCTCCTGCAATTTGTGCTGTTGTTAACCCATATTGTAGAAGCTCTTGTTGATTTATTTTCATCATGTGCTCAACGTATGGATTTTCAAAATCAGATTTGACGTTTTCTAATTCTTTTACGTCTTTTAATGCTTTTTCAACGTCTGAAGCTGCTTTATTTAAGTCGTCTAAATTCTTGCCGTATAGCGTATAGCTTACTTCATCAGACGACATGCCGCCCATGCCAAAATCCTGTGACTTCCATTCACCTGACTGGTCAAGGTTTGTTGCGTAGTCAATGACTTCTTCTTTTACGTCAGCAAAGTTCTTCACATCTTCGTCAAAGAATAAGTACATCAACGCTCCGCTTCCGCCACCCATCATGACTGCTGATGCGTCTGTGCTTGTTTCGTCATTGATTGAGAACTGAATTGTTTCTAAGTCATCACGCTTCATGAAATGCTCTTCAACTTTTTCAACATTTTTGAGCGTTTCTTCTTTCAACTCACCAGCCGCTGGCGTATACGTTAAGTACACAACTTTTTCTTCTTCTGAACCCATGAAGCTAAAGCCAATGAGCGGTGTTAAAGCAAGTGACCCTACAAGTAATACAACTGCGATTAAAGATGCAATAATTTTATGGTTTAAGACTTTTCCTAGGAAACCTTTATACCAGTTTGCTAGTTTTCCACCTTCTTTATGCGCTTTTACTTCTTTTTCACCCGATAAGTTTTTACGGAATAAGAAGTGAGAAAGCGCTGGTACAATCGTAATCGCAACGAGTAGTGATGCTCCTAACGCGAATGCCATTGTTAAAGCAAACGGTCTGAATAATTCACCAACCATACCGCCAACAAACATGAGCGGCGCGAATACAGCAACCGTTACGAGCGTAGACGAAAGAATTGGTTTAAACATTTCAATCGTTGCTTCACGAATTAACGCGCGGCCACGAAGTTTTTCGTCGGACAAGTTCATGCGTCGGTAAATGTTTTCCACTACGACAATCGAGTCGTCAATAACACGACCAATGGCTACTGTGATAGCCCCTAGCGTCATAATGTTTAGCGTAATATCAAGCCAGTTTAGTAGCAGTAGTGCCATGAAAATGGAAACTGGAATTGAAATGATTGAGATAATGGTAGATTTAATGCTGCGCAAGAACAACAAGATGATGATAACGGCGAATAAACCACCGAATAGCGCTTTTTCTACCATCGTAAATACGGATTCTTCAATCGGTTCACCTTGGTCTAGCGTTACGTCGATTGCTAAGCCATCAATCTCTTTTTCTTGATCTTTAATTAAATCTTTCACCGCATTAACAACTTCTACGGTATTTGCTTCCTGCGTTTTCGTAATTTGAATTGAAATCGCATCTTTTCCATTTGTGCGCGAAATAGATGGCACTTTACCAACCGTTTCAATTGTTGCAATATCTCCTAGCTTCACAAACGGACTTTGGTTTTGAGCAGTTGGTGTAACTGGAATTAACACGTCTTTTAAGTCTTCAATCGTTGTGATATCACCATCGAGTGAAACAGCTTCTTTCCCTGTTTCAAATTCTTTTAAGCCGAGTGATAGTGACATATCGCTTGCTTGAACCATTTCTTTGACTTTGTCTTCTGTTAAGCCAAGCTCTTTCATTTTGTCTTGATTGTAGACAAGGTTTACCTCTTCAATATGTTGACCTGTGAGCGTTGCGCCTGCTACGCCGTCGATGTTTTCAATTTTAGGAAGAACCGTGTCTTGTACTGTTGAAGATAACTCAACAATGTCTTCCTTATCGCTGCTGATGGATAACGCAACAACTGGCATCATGTTCATGCTGATTGCCATAACCGATGGCTCTTCCGCGTCTTCCGGCAGCGTGACGTTATCAAGCGCCGCTTCTAGCTCACGCTTTTTCTCATCCATATCCACACCGTACTCATATTCGATTTGAACCTGAGATACGTTGGCAGATGAGTTTGAGTAAACAGCCTTCACATCTTCTAAGCCTTCGATATTTTGTTCCATTGGTCTTGATATGTCTTCCATAACCTGTTCTGCCGTCGCTCCTGGATACACGTCCATCACGATTAGGTACGGAACAGAAATATCAGGTATGCTTTCCATTTTCATTCTTGTTCCAGCATAAATACCCGATACGGTGACAATAATCGTTAATAACCATACGGCTAACTTATTCTTTAAAACGAAATTAACTAACCCCTTCAATAACTAGCACCTTCCTTTTTGCTTAAGTGTCATGCATTCGGTATAATTTTAAACTGACTGGTCAGTCAGCACAAAATCAACTATAATTGTCCTAGTGATTATCTGTCAACTATTTTGATAAGGAACGAAAAGATACCATAACGAATTAAGAGGTTTTGGTCTCTTAAAATACGGGGAAACTAATTGTTTAAGGAGGGTTCTTTCATGACTGAGAAGAATACACAAATTATTGAAGCTGGAATGAAGCTATTTGCAAACAAGGGGTTTTCGGCAACCTCGGTTCAAGAGATTGCAACGGAAAGCGGCATTTCAAAAGGGTCGTTTTATTTACATTTTAAATCCAAAGATGATTTATTATTAGCGATCTTGCAGCATCAATTTGCCATAATTAGCGAAGCATTCGATAAACAAACAGCGACCAATCAGAGCCCTCGGGAAAAGTTTATTCACCAGCAGGCCGCATGGTTTTCACACTTTATTAACCACCGCGAATTTTTCATTATGCTTGCCAAAGAACAAGCTATTCCACGAAATGAAACGGTTAAGAAGCTACTGTTTGAAAAACAAATGGAAGCGCACCGCTATTATCGTCAAAGCATGTTAGCTATCTATGGTCCAGACGTAGAAAAGTATTCGTGGGACTTAACGTTTCTAATTGACGGAATGATTCATTCATATATGCGCGTCATCTTGCTGTCAAATGAAGACATAGATCTAACAAAACTTGCAAATTTCATTTTGAGCAGAATGGACAGCATCGTAAAGGATATTCATAACGATACTCCCCTACTCACGAATGACAAAGCAAACGAACTATTATCTCGCTTCCTTTTTGATAATGAAACAAACCTTGAAAAAATTGTAGCAAACTTAGAAGAAGAAATTCAAAAGCTAGACGAAGAAGAGCTATTCATAACGCTTCAAGTGATTAAGGAAGAAATAATGAAAGAAAAGCCGCGAATTCCTGTTATTCAAGGAATGCTTTCAAACTTTGACGATTATCCTAGCCTCCATCATTATCGAAACGTCATTTTAGGTTATTATGCAAACAAACAATAAATTCAGGAAGCTAGTCCCCTACCTTTACACAGGTAAGGGACTTTACTCTTTTCTATGTTTGTTCCTTATTTGCTACTGTATGTTACTTCTATTTAACTTTAGAACCCAGTCTATAATCTATGAAAAGGAAAAATATATTTCCCCTCCATCTTCACTTCGCATATAGTCGATTCGCAAAGAATGCGACATTTTTCAACCACCTTTTAAACACTTCTCTTTCTCTACCGATATAGTAAATATACTGAATGAGTATCGCGATTGAAGCAGGCACATCGTTTGCCACGATTAATGATGCAATTATGGGCTTAGCGGCTCAAATTCAAGAAGTAACGGCAACCATCGAGGAAGTATCAAACGGAACTACCGCAGTAACAAATTCCATCACCCAAGTGAAAGCCGTATCCGAACAAGCGGCTGGCAGCTCGCAAAATGCATCCGCTGCCACGCAAAAACAGCTCGCTTCAATGGAAGAGATTACAGCTTCAGCTAACTCTCTTGCAGAGTTGGCTGAAGAACTCCAGGAGTCCATTCGACATTTCAAAGCATAATGGCCACCCGCTTTTGCGGATGGCTTTTTTATTTATCCAGACATTTTTTTATGACTCTAAATTTTTAGGCAAATAGTCCGATATATGTAGTAGCTACAATATGCATTTAATTTTATTTTCAAAGGAGAAAACGGATGAATATTCTTCGTAATTTAAAGCTTTCATTGAAATTTTTCATTTTACTTACCATAGCCTCTATTTCTCTCATCATTGTTGGAACGATTGGCTACCTATCCACCCACTTCACTGCTCGTGGATCTGAGATTATGTATACGGAACAATTAATTCCAAACAGCCTTATTCAACAGATTCAGACCAACAACCGCGCGCTAGATACGTTTGTTTTAGAAATGATGATTACAAAGGAACCACGACGTAACGGAGAGCTGAACACTCATATTACTAGTATCCTTCGTACACAGGACAAAAACTTAGAAAAACTCAAAAAAATTAAGATGTTACCAGAGCAAGAAAAAGCACTGGCATCCTATGAAGATAAGCTTGATGAATTGCGAGACTTACGCAATCAGACAATTGAGTTAGCAACCGCAAATAAAAAGGACGAAGCATATGAGTTATATACAAGTGAAGTCGCCCCTGTTCGTAGTTTTGCGAATCGCTATTTGGCAACGCTTCAAGAATTAAATACACAGCAAGCCGAAGTTATCTATAAACAAAACCAACAAGATGCTAAAGAAGCAACAAATTTAACAATGATTGTAGCAGGTGTGGCGCTTCTTTTATTAATAACTATTGGCACCTTTATTGGTCGCTTAATTGCACAACCAATTCGAGAACTGCGCACGTTAGCCTTACAAGCAGCTGACGGTGATTTCACTGTCAAAAGCACTTACAAATCAAAGGATGAAATTGGAGTTTTGACAAATGCGTTCACAGATTTAATTCAGAATACTCGACGCGTCATTCAAACTACCAATATGACGTCTGAGCAGGTCGCAGCCTCTTCACAGCAGCTTAGCGCCAGCGCTCAGCAAAGCACGGCGGCAAGTCAGCATATTTCAAGCGTGATGCAAGAATTAGCTGATGGTGCAACGCAACAAGCCGGCTCTGTTGAAAAGTCAATGGCAGTTATTGAGAATATGGCAATGTCCTCAAGCGTTGTATATGACCATATCGACAAAGCAGCTACAACAGCTAAAGAAGCATCTCATTTATCTGCAGAAGGTAGCACAGCCATTCAAACGGTTAATACACAAATGAACTCTATTAACGATACGGTCATTGGCTTATCAACCGTGTTTCAAAGCTTAGCCGAGCGCTCAAACGAAATTGAGCGTATTAACGAAGTGATTACAAATATTGCGGGCCAGACAAATCTCCTGGCGCTAAATGCAGCAATTGAAGCTGCTCGTGCTGGTGAGCATGGGAAAGGGTTTGCAGTTGTTGCTGCTGAAGTGCGTAAGTTAGCAGAACAATCTGCTCAGTCGGCTGAGCAAATTTCATCGCTTATTACGCTTATCCAGCGTGAAACTCAGCAAACTACAGAGTCCATTGACTCCGCTTTGGCAGAAGTAAAAGAAGGTATGGACGTGACAACAAAAGCCGGTTCATCGTTTGCAACGATTAACAAGACCGTAACCAGCTTAGCAGCTCAAATTAAAGAAGTGACAGCAACGGTAGAACAACTATCGATTGGTACTGCCCAGGTGACACAAGCTATATTCGAAGTAAACGGTATCGCTGAAGAAGCTGCAAGCAGTACACAAAATGCAGCTGCAGCAACCGAAGAGCAGCTCGCTTCAATGGAAGAAATTACAGCTTCTTCTACCGCTCTAGCAAGCCTTGCACAAGAACTTCAAGAATCAATCCAACGATTCAAAGTCTAGCAAAAAAGGGCTGGGACATAAATAACCCAGCCAATCGTAAACCTGAACGGTTGAGAGTTCCTGACTTTTAATCGTTCAGGTTTTTTGTTGATTGGGAAAAACTAGTTTGGAAACAGGAGCGTAGGACACTCGACTCCTGCGGGAAATAGAAGGAAAACGAGTCGCCGTAGCGCAATGGAACGAACGTGTTCTGCCAACGTAAAGAAGTGAGAAAAGGGCGTGTTCGTCTTTTTGGAAATTTGTTTTGTTATGTCCCACCTTCTTTTTATTTTTCAGGTAACCAGTTCTTTTATCTCATTTTATACACAGAATTAGATAAGTTTATTATCCTTTTAAACTCTCTTCCGATAAGAAATATAGATATTTAGAACGATAAGGAGATAGTCAAAATGAAACCATACAAACCGTTACTAATTGCAACACTTAGCGTTGGCCTTTTAGCTACGCCGTTTTCTTCACTTTCATCATCACCAGAGCACGTAGAGGCAACTGAAACAGCATCGGCACTACTTACGCAAAAAGCGAAAGAAATGCTGGGTGCCCCTCACACAACAGGGGGAGAATCCCTTGAAGAAGGGTTTGATAGTTCAGGCCTCGTACAGTATGTTTGGAAGCAAGCCATTAACGTTAAACTTCCACGTACATTAATAGAGCAATCACAGCTTGGTGAAACCATTTCTCGTGAAGAAATTGCACCTGGTGATTTAGTATTCTTTAGCTCAAAAGAAGATGGAAGCGTGACAAGCGTAGGAATTTATGTAGGCAATGGCGATATGATTTACCCTTCCCCTTCTAAAGGAAAAGTAATTCAACAAAATTTTGCAAACAGCTCGTTTTGGTCACCTAAATTTGTGACCGCAAAACGTATTACGTCTTCACCTGAAATCGCAAAAGAAGATCCGTTAGTTGCAGAGGCACTTAAACTCATTGGCACACCTTACGTATTTGGCAGTGATTCAATTGAAGAAGGCGTTGATTGCTCAAGTTTTGTTCAGTATGTATTTGAGCAAGCTAAAGATATTTATCTTCCACGCTCAACTGACCAGCAGTGGAAAGTAGGAACTGAAATTGCAAAAGAAGATATGCAGGTTGGAGACGTGATTTTCTTCCAAGATACGTACCGGGAAGGTATCTCACACGTTGGAATTTACATTGGAGGAGGTCAATTTATTCACGCTAAACGCAGTGAAAACGTCGCGATTGACTACGTGTCAAACAGCTATTGGACGTCTAAGTTTGCGGGAGTCCGACGCTTTGAAGGGTTATCTTTACCGAAAGAAGGCCCCGTTGTATCCACCGCTACGAAATATATCGGAGAAGTGCCTTATCTAAGCGGTGGGACAACTCCTGATGGCTTTGATACAGGTGGATTTGTACAGTATGTATATAAAGAAGCTTTAAACGTTGACTTACCTCGCTACGGATCAAGCCAGTGGAACGTCGGTACATCGGTTGAGAAAAATAATCTTCAACCTGGTGACATCGTGTTTTTTAAAGCCTCTACTTTAAACCCGGCTATTTATATCGGCAATGACTATGTTGTTCACGTCACACCATCAAAAGGCGTAACGGTGACAAATATGAAGGCAGATAGCTATTGGGCACCTAAATATTACGGGGCAAAGCGCATCGGAGAAAGCTAAACATTCTTCTAGAAATTTGAATAATCCCTCTAAAGGTGGTAAATTTTTTAATAGGAATATCTATTATACATAACCACTAAGGAGCTTTCTTATGACTGAAGCAAAGAAAAGCATGTTTTTAAGCATTATTTACGCCGTCATTATTTTAAGCGTTTATTTCTTTAACTTACCGCTATGGATTGCGCTAGTCATCCTGGCAATTATTATCGCATTTGAACTGTTCTTAGCTATTAAAAAAGGCGACAAATTTAAAATGAGTATTAACGCCGTTACGCTTGGACTCATTATATTAGCGGCGATTATGCTGTAGAAAGAGACTGAGACATAAGTAGTTCAGCCTCTACTATACCTGAACGATTAAGAGTTTCTCACTTTTAATCGTTCAGGTTTTTTGTTGATTGTGAAAACAATGTTGGAAACAGGATGGAATGGAGCGGAGGACACTCGACTCCTGCGGGAAAGAGAGGGAAAACGGAGATCCCAAAGCGCAGCGAGGAAGCTCAGGTTCCTCCCCGCGGAAAGCGAGTGGCCGTAGCGCAATGGAACGAATGTGTTGAGACAAAACAAAGAGATGGGAACAGCTAGTGTTCGTCTTTTAGAAGCCATCATTTTGTTATATCCCAAACTCTTTTTCTTATGTTTAATCTTCTGATTCAATTTATGTGTAACAATAGCAAAGGAGCTGGGCGGGTACCCAACTCCTCTTTTAATTCCTAACTTTCCATATATTTTACAACCGCCATCTCTCTTCCAAAGCGGTTTCCTTCATCCGTAAACCCAAGCGATGCGTAGAGCTCGTGTGCTCTTTCATTGTTTGGGTGATAGCCGAATTCATCCATTTGTTCCCCTTTCATAATAAGGGAACGCACACGTTTAGGCAGACGTTCCCTCCTGTTTCACTGCTGAGATAACGATATACGTAGTTGTCATAATGAACGCCTCTTTTACCAAACTACTTTTATTTTAAATATTCAGACTAATGATGACGTAGATAACTATTTTTCACCATTTTCTTTACTACTCATCTGCTTTTTTAATAACCTGTCCCTTTCAACCTACTGATTCAACCGGTGGCTGATAGCGCGACTGCTTTAAAAGATAGTCTAAATATATCTCTAAATCAAATTGATCCTCTGTAATAAAATCCTCTAACGTTAACTCATTCTTTTCCTTCATCTTCCTTTCTCCCTTCACCGTTTTTTCCGTTTATTTAGTTGTTTAAATTCATTATGAAGGTTTTAACAGAAAAGGGAAATGCTTTCTACAAAAGTTCCTATAAAGATATAAAACTTGACACGTTCATCTCATTCGACAGCATTAGCCTAAAAAAAAGCAACACAAGCCCTGATGTTCCTTTTTCTATCAAGTTGTTTAAGTTTTGGTAAAGCATTTCACGGTTCGGAAGCCTCGTTAGTCCATCGTGGAACGCTTCAAACTCAAGCTGTTTTTCCATACGCTTACGCTCAGTAATATCCGTATGCACAGAAATATACTCCACAATGTCACCTTCAATGTTTTTCAATGGAACCACGGTTTTATATCCCCAGTAAATTTGACCATTTTTATTTCGATTCGCGACTTCACCTCGCCATACGTTTCCTTCTCGAATCGTTTGTTGCGCTGCTGTCACCTTCTCACCCTGTGCTTCTACCGTATAATATTCATCGTATAAGGACTGTTCAATTTGCGGTTTAAACAAATAAATGCCGCCCGTAATCGCTAACACAACAAGAAACGGCGCAATCAAAATCCCCGCATAAAAATGCTACCGCCAAATTGTTTTATACATCGACTTCTTCGAATCTTCACTAGCCTTCACTTTTTCTTCCCTACCCCTTCTCCCTTTCTCTCTTTTGTACTTACATATATAGCATAAAGTTGTGAGAAAAAAATGAAGTCAGGCCGAATTTGGCCTGACTTCTTCTTTGGTTACTTCCCAACAAGCTGCTCTGCTTTTTGTGGGTTTGCGATTTCTCGATTCATTGCCTGTTGTTTATAACTCAAAATTCGCTTAACTGCTTCATCTAATCGCTCCTCGGAAATTTGACCAGCCTCAACTGCATTTTTGATTCCTCGAAACACTTTTTCTTGATTTTCAAACGTATGACACACAAGCAGTAAATCTACGCCTGCTCCGACGGCTTTTGCACCTAAATCTCCATACGTAAAGTATTTGTTTACAGCGCCCATTTCTAAATCATCGGTCACAACAAGTCCTTGATAGCCAAGCTTCTCCCTTAGCAAATCATTAATAATAATGGGTGAAACGCTCGCTGGGTTTTCTTTATCATAAGCTGGGTACTTTACATGGGTAACCATCACAAAGAATTGATTATAATCCACGGTATCAATCATATTTGCAAATGGATAGATGTCCTGGTTTTCAAGCTCTTCAGAACTGACTTTTACAGCTGAAGTTTCCACATGCGGGTCAACTGTCGTTCGTCCATGGCCTGGAAAATGCTTAAGTGCTCCTGTTATATTTCCATCATGAAATCCTTTTATCACTTGTTTGCTAAATACCGCTGCTTTTTGTGGATCTGTACCAAAAGATCTTGTATCGGTTTCAGACAAATCTAAGACTGGGGCGAAATTCACGTTGAACCCCATTGCGTTGAGTTCTTGTGCGTTATGATAAGCAGATTCATATACTTTATTTTCGTCACTTTGCTTGCCAAGCTCTTGCTGCGAAGGAATAGGAGATACTTTTTCCTTCATGCGCACAATTTGACCACCTTCTTGGTCCACACTAATAATTAGCGGAATTTGATGCTCTTGCTCTAGAGCAAGTTTCTGTAGATCTTGGTTGAGCGTAGCAACCTGCTTTGGATTGTCCATGTTGCGGTCAAATAAAATAATCCCTCCAACATGGTAATCTTCAATCATTTTTTTCGCATGCTCATCCAATTCACTGCTTTGGAACCCAACGACCATCATCTGACCAATCTTTTCGTCTATGGTCATATCAGCTACAAGTTGTTCAATTTCACTTTGTTCATTAAATGTTTCTTTAGAAATAGCTTCTGAACTTGCTTTCTTTATTTTATGATCTATTTCATTTTGTACTACTGGTTTAGCTTTTTCATTGGAAAAGCTGAAGGCTAGAAATACACCTGCAGCGATAATAAGTATAAGTAGAAAAAATGCTGTGTACTTTTTTTTCATTATTACTCTACCCTCGAATCTACCTTTTCAAGATCAGCGCTATCTAACTTCCATTCTCCGTCTTCCTTCACAAGGCTCCAATACCCTTCCCACTCTTGTACAAGGTGTGTTCCGTCATTATTATCATCATAAGATGTCATTTCAACGTAAGCTCTCGCTTCATTTCCATCTACATCAAGAACTTCAATGTTCGTTACATTATCCGAGATATTTGCTTGTAGCCCTTTTTTCCAGTCGCTTAAATCTACTTTTGACTTTCGGCTTGATGAGAACAGGTCATGTGCTGATGCAAAGCTATCCGATGTAATATAATTGTAGTGAGAACGAACGGCATCTTCAATACCTGTCTCTTCGTCGATAGAGTCAGAGGCATCAACTTCCGTACTTACGTCGTCGAAATCATCACTCATGCTAAAATAAAGTTCTGCTTCCACAATGTCACCTTCAAGAGTAATAGCTGGTGTTTTCTTCGTTTTCGAACCAAATTTTCGTTCTGCATGTACTTCCACTGATCCATCTAAATTAACCGGACCAATGTATTCAAGCTCTTCAACCGTTTTACCTGTACTCTTACCGTTTACGAATACAGTTCCATCAAAGTAATCAGAGTATAACGAAACGTAATGATCTCCCCAATCAAAGTCAGCACTTATTGCTTCATCGCTATCCGTTGACTCAATCGTTTGTTTCATTTCAACGGTTCCATAATCACCTTTTGTAGACAATTTCATTTCGTGTTCTCCAGGTAAAAATGGTCCAACTGTTTGGGATTCATCTGCATCTTTAATGGTACCTACTTTTTGATTGTCAATGTAAACTTCTGCTTTTTCCAAGTTAGACGTGACTTCCGCATAAGCAGGCTGAACACGAATCGTGTAATAATCGAATAAGACCCACTTCTTGCCGTCTAGTTTTAGCTGAGCATATGATGAGTTTACTTCGTCTGTTTGAACCGTGTTTCCTTGCGTTTCATAAAGGCTTACTTCTTCTTTTAACTCATCTGACATGGATGCAAGTACTTGAGGATTGTCTTTTACATAGGTAAGAAACTGCTGAACTTGTTTTTCATTTGCTTTTAGCTCAATCTGACCTTCATTGACAATTTTTTTCACGGTTTTTACATCTTGCTTCTGCACAGCTTCTATAAAGTTATCGACTACGGCACTTGGAGATGTCATTGTTTTATTAACCATATAGTAAGCTCCAAATGCTATCGCACCTAAAGCCACAACAGTAGCTGTGATAACTTTTGCTTTTAATCCCATTACTTTCTTCTGAACAGGGGGTGCACTTTCAGTAGTAGCTGTTTTGGAAGGATTCACAACTTCTCCGCATTCGGGACAAAACGTTTGTTCTTCATTCATTTTATAACCGCAATTATTACAATAACTCATCTTTTATTCTCCTTCACATGAAAAAGCACCGTCTAGTCACGATGCTTTTTCTACGATTTACTCTAATGTGTTACCAGTCACCAAACGTATCCTGCACATTAGAACCCAGACTAGAAACAACGGCTTCAATTAAGTGTCGTCCAAAAAGTACAAGTAAAATTGCCATAACGATATAAGTAAGTAGCGTACCATAGACACTATCTAAGCCATTTGAGTCACTGTGCTTAAAGCTTAAAATTGTAAATGCTACTGTTAGAAATAATCCTAGGATTCCAAAACCTAAGATATATGAAAATAGTGAAATCTTTAATAAAGCGAATACTACACCCACAAGCATCACCGCTGTTGGGGCAATTAAAAATGCACCAAAACGTGCAAAGACATCTTGAATAGAAACATTAACCTTTGCTAGCTTAACAGCTCCAAAAGTTACAAGAGCAATTGCACCAATACATAACATAGAAATAAGTCCATTAATAATAACAATATCCGTGAAATCCAACTTAACTACATTCTTCAAATCTTCTCTTAGATCTATAAAATCTGAGCCTAGCAAAGGCAATAGTAGAACTGAAAATTTATTAAGCACTTTATCTAAGATGGAACCAATTCCAAGATAAATCATTAGCGGTATGCTGATAGCAAAAAGAATCATTGTAATAAGACCATTAATAAACTGTTCTCCACGTACTCCTTCAGCCGTTGCAGTTGGGTTTTTTAAGCCTTGCATAAAGTAACCGATGTACAGCTTTGAAATTTTCTTTGCGTTTTCTACATGTTGATTCGGTTGTTGTGGCACTTGTTGTTGTGAATAGTTCGGTATTGGTTGTTGTTGAGCTGGCTGCTGAGTTGGCACAGCCTCTACTCTTGCTGCTGCTTGCTGAGCAGCCACTGCTTCTAATTTTTTTCCACACTTTACGCAAAATTTTCCGCCATCGTTGTGATGACCACAGTTTAAACATTGCATTTATAAAATCCTCCCTCTAGATGTTATGCTACTTTTAATTTGTTTCAGTCGTTTTAACAAGCTTGTAAACACCTAGTTCTCCGTCACTATCTTTTACTTGATGAACCGTATTGAAGTTTGCTTGTTTACTAGTTCCATCAGCATATGAAATTGTATACTCTTCATATGTAGAGACTTCGTATAGACCGTCTCCTAGATCTTTTACGTTTTTCACATCAAACGTATGTAGCTCTTCCGTAATTCCTTTTTCATTTAGATACGCTGTGTAATCTTTTTGTTCTTTATACTTTGGACCATTGGGGTCAATATAAGGTGATGCGATAGAGAAATCTTCGTTATTAATAGAAGAAATTGTTGCGTCCATATAGTTGGCCATAAACGAACCAATTTCGTCAGATGAATAGTTTGCTTGCCCTTCTTCACTTTCGTCTTCCGAACTTTCATTCACAGTCTCTGCTGTCTCTACTTCTTCGCTTGTTTCACTATCTTTCTTTGATGATGAGCTAGCGCTTGTTTGATACGTTTTTGGCTTATCTTCCATGACTTCTTTCACTTTTTTCGATAACTCACCGTATGTGCTAGAAGCGTTATGAACTAACCACTTTTCTTGTTTTTCATCATAAATTAGCGTGTATTCCATAAAGGTATTTTGCTTGCTCATTTCTGGAATGTTACCTTGGTAGTAATAAGCCTCTTCGTATTCTTGAAGCCCATATACGGTAGCCGTCCAGTCTCCATCTTCATATCGAATATCCATATCATCTAAATTAAACGTCGTGCCAATATACTTGTTTTTATACAGACGACTAATATCTTGATCATAGCTAATGTTTTCTTTTAAATCTGCTAAGTGATTTGCGGTTACATTTACAGCTTTACTTGGGTCTTGAGCCGTGTATGCACTTAACCACCCTTTTGTTGAACTCACAATCGTATCAATCAGCGCATCTTGTGTTTTTTTATCGGTGCCAAAGTTCACGTACACTTCTGACCCATCAATTGCGTGATTAGCAGTCGTAGCTTCTCCCCAAGGAAGCTTAGCTTTTACTTGTAGCTTCATAGAACCTTCTGTTAGCACTGGACCAAACGTATCTTTTTTTGCTAAATCTACGCCAACGTCTTTTCCATCAATCAATACGTTAGACGAAATCTCTGCATCTTCAATTCCGGTATACACCGTAACATCCGAGCCGTCTAATGAAAGGTTAACGTTTTCTGTATCCACTGTATTAGTAAGCTCTACGTTTTCTTTAGCTACTAAGTCCACAAAATCAGCTTTTAATTTACCTTCAATTTTATAAGTACCAGGCAAATAAGGACCGTATGTGTCTTTAAAATCATCCGATGTTGCCGTATCAATCTTTTTACCATTTATGTACAATTCCGTATTTTTGTAATTAGTGCTAATGTCGACATATACAGGGTCCACTTGAACTGAATACTTATCAAAGATAAGAGCTGTTTTACCACCTTTATTTAGCCTAATAGGACTATCTTCTAGCTCATTACCTAATACGCTCACAGCTGAGCCATCCATTGATGCTGACTGTCTCTTTAAAAACTTAATAACGTCTTTTCGTTCATCAGGGTTTTTCTTAAAGTAGCTTACAAAGCCTTTGACATCCTTTTCTCCAATCTTCAAACTTGGATCTGTAGATGTTAGAAAACTAGCAACCTCTTTTTCATCTTGTTCAATAAGAGCCGTTTCAAAGCGATCAATTATTTTATCTTTATCAGTGGCTGCTTTTCCGTACTGATACCCACCGAATAATACTACGATAGCAGCACTAACTGAGATAATTAACGCCTTTTTCTTTTTCGTCATTGGTGACTTTTGTGTATGTCGTGAATTTGTGGTTACCGTTTGCTCTGTGGGCTGAGCTAACTGTTGCTCAAACGGTTCTCCACAGTTTTGACAAAACTGTGCTCCTTCTTGTTGGTTTGTTCCGCATTCTTTACAAAATGCCATACGCATAACCTCCTTTTTTAAATATAAAATAAGTAAAAAGAATCATAAAAAAATACCCATCATTTATCCACAGTTCTTTATATCGGTAGGTTTCTCTAACTTTTAACCATTAATTTTCTATTTTTAACAATCACATCCAGGTCAACAACTTTTTAATCTTAAAAGAAGACACTTCATATTCCCAAACCAGCATATAAAGGTATTCCATTTCTAAAAATAATAAAAAAAAGAGTTTGGGACATAACAAAATGATGGCTTCTAAAAGACGAACACTAGCTGTTTCCATCTCTTTAGTTTGTCTCAACACGTTCGTTCCATTGCGCTACGGCCACTCGCTTTCCGCGGGGAGGAACCTGAGCTTCCTCGCTGCGCTGCGGGATCTCAGTTTTCCCTCTCTTTCCCGCAGGAGTCGAGTGTCCTACGCTCCATTCCACCCTGTTTCCAACATTGTTTTCACAATCAACAAAAAACCTGAACGATTAAAAGTGAGAAACTCTTAATCGTTCAGGTATAGTAAGGACTGAACTACTTATGTCCCAGCCTCTTTTTTTAGTTAAGATAATCCCAATAGTTTCATAATCATTAAAATCAGGATTCCAACGACACCAAAGTCAGAGTCACCAAAGGTTGTTCCTTCAAATCCAACGTCTCCCATAAATACTAATAGAAGAGCTGGAATGAAGCTGATGATTAAACCGTTACAGAACGCTCCTGCCATCGTTAAGCTTTTTACCTGCTGCAAGTTCTGCAACAGCGCTGCGCTTCGTTCATCTAAAACCATGTTGTGTTCCTCCTTATCTCTACAATACGCTATAACCACAGCAAAGAAAACGTTTTCTAAAACCCTTTCTTGTTCTCTCCACTGCACACAAATATACTCTGCCGTTATTGTAACAAACTTTTTGTGTGGGCTTTGCTTCTTTTAATAAGATGTAGTCAAACCTCTAGTTAAAAAGGCAAGTATGGAATATTGTGCACCCTCTTTCCTCTTTCAAAAACAAAGAGCGAAAAGGTGTGAGACCCATACGAGGTTAGCTTAACGCGAGTCCCATGGAAAGCGAGCAAGCCGGAGTGAAAATCATGACCCGTTGCGTGCGTTCTCCCCTCTTCCACACTCAAACAATACATAGAAGTAATTGTTTTCCCTTCTATTCAAAAAGCCCATGATTGAAACCGAGGATGCGAGACTCCTGCAGGACTAGCGAGTGTTCTGAGATCCCGCAGTTTACGAGGAAGCTCAGGCCGAGCCCTGCGGAAAGCGAGCAATCCGGAGTGAAAATCACGACTCGTTGCGTGCGTTCTCCCCTCTTCCACACTCAAACAATACATAGAAGTAATTGTTTTCCCTTCTATTCCAGATAGCCCATGATTGAAACCGAGGATGCGAGACTCCTGCAGGACTAGCGAGTGTTCTGAGATCCCGCAGTTTACGAGGAAGCTCAGGCCGAGCCCTGCGGAAAGCGAGCAAGCCGGAGTGAAAATCATGACCCGTTGCGTGCGTTCTCCCCTCTTCCACACTCAAACAATACATAGAAGTAATTGTTTTCCCTTCTATTCCAGATAGTTCATGATTGAAACGGAGGATGCGAGACTCCTGCAGGACTAGCGAGTGTTCTGAGATCCCGCAGTTTACGAGGAAGCTCAGGCCGAGCCCTGCGGAAAGCGAGCAAGCCGAAGTGAAAATCATGACCCGTTGCGTGCGTTCTCCCTTACTTCCTGCACACACTTCTTCCAATCTAAGAATCATTAGACCTACTTTACCGGTGGGAATAAAGACCAAAACACCCAGGTTTAATCGTTCTTTATAAGCATAAAAACTTCTATTATCTAGAACTATTGATTCGTTTTTGCTAATTTTTTCAAATTTCTTTTGACTGTTACTGGAATTTTTTTTTAAAATAGTAAATGAAAATACATATTAAAGGAGATGTTTTTCCATGTCAGGAATCATTCGCGTAACGCCTGCTGAACTTCGTGAAATGGCAGCTCGCTACAATAACGAAAGTGGTCAAGTACAAGATCTAGTAGGTCGCCTTGACACTATGAGAAACCAATTACAAGATATGTGGGAAGGTTCTTCTAGCCAAGCATTCATCGCTCAATACGAAGAATTAAAACCATCATTCGTTGAAATGTCAAACCTGCTTAACAAAATCGCTAAGCAACTTGACGACTCTGCGAACGTTCTTGAAGACACAGACAACCAAATCGCTAGCCAAATCCGTGGCTAATAAAAAAATGCTCTATCTTTTGATAGGGCGTTTTTTTTGTTAATGTTTTTCCCTCTTTGCCCATACCCATGAAAATAGGAAACACACTGCAAAATTTCAGTTATTTATAATTATTATAAAAAAATATTGATTTTTATCTGATATATGGTATTATCAAACTATCAACTAAAACTTTACGAGGTGATCTTATGACTGAAAATAACAAAAAATTGACGACTAGCTGGGGTGCTCCTGTTGGTGATAACCAAAACTCGATGACAGCGGGATACCGTGGCCCTACGTTAATTCAAGACGTTCATCTATTAGAAAAACTAGCTCACTTTAATCGCGAACGCGTACCAGAGCGTGTTGTTCATGCCAAAGGTGCTGGTGCACACGGTTATTTCGAAGTAACAAACGACGTTTCAGCTTATACAAAAGCAGACTTCTTATCTGAAGTTGGAAAACGTACACCCATGTTCATTCGCTTCTCAACAGTAGCTGGCGAAAGTGGCTCAGCTGACACGGTTCGTGACCCACGCGGCTTTGCAGTAAAGTTTTATACCGAAGAAGGAAACTACGACTTAGTTGGTAACAACACGCCGGTATTTTTCATCCGTGACGCAATTAAGTTCCCTGATTTTATTCATACCCAAAAAAGAGACCCACAAACGCATTTAAAAAATCCTAATGCAGTTTGGGACTTCTGGTCTTTATCACCTGAGTCTCTTCATCAAGTAACAATCCTTATGTCCGACCGCGGAATCCCTGCAACATTCCGTCACATGCATGGGTTCGGTAGCCATACATTTAAATGGGTAAATAAAGAAGGAGAAGCTGTTTGGGTGAAATATCACTTCAAGACAGAGCAAGGTGTGAAAAACTTGCCAACAGATCTTGCGGCAAAATTGGCTGGTGAAAATCCAGATTATCATACAGAAGATTTATTTAATGCGATTGAAAAAGGCGACTTCCCTGCTTGGAAGCTATATGTACAAATCATGCCTGTTGAAGATGCGGATACATACCGCTTCGATCCGTTCGACGTAACAAAAGTATGGTCTCAAAAAGACTATCCATTAATTGAAGTTGGTCGCATGGTGTTGAATCGCAACCCAGAAAATTATTTTGCAGAAGTTGAACAAGCAACGTTCTCACCTGGCGCATTCGTTCCTGGTATCGAGGCATCTCCAGATAAAATGCTTCAAGGGCGTCTATTTGCTTATGCAGATGCACATCGTTACCGCGTAGGTGTAAACCATAATCACCTGCCAATCAACCGTCCAAAATCAGACGTTCACCACTATCAGCGTGATGGACAAATGCGCTTTGATGGCAACGGTGGTGGATCAGTTTACTACGAGCCAAACAGCTATGGTGGTCCAACTGAAACGCCTGAGCATAAGCAAACAGCTTTCCCTGTTAGCGGCGTAGCAGAAAATGCACCGTATGACCATAATGACCACTACACGCAAGCTGGTGACTTGTACCGTTTAATGTCAACAGAAGAGCGTGAACGCTTAGTAAACAACATCGTAGAAGCGATGAAGCCCGTTGAAAAAGACGAAATTAAGCTTCGTCAAATCGCTCACTTCTACAAAGCTGACCCAGAATACGGCTTGGGCGTGGCAAAGGGCTTAGGGCTTGAAGTCCCTAACCTAAAAGCGTAAGCGACTGGTAGTTCATGAAAGGCATTAGAGCTTTTAACTTAAAAAAGTAAATAGGAAAATTCAGATTATCTATTCTCAACTATTATTTTCATTTCTCAATTAATCTATTTCTCTACTGCCCACGTCAAATTGGCGTGGGCAGTCATTTTCAGCTTTAGAAAGGATGAAAAAACAATGGCCAAACAGTGCCCTGTATGTATGACTGAAATCAAACAATTAAAACATACGTTATTATGCAGCTGCGGTGTACGATTAAAAAAGAAAAAAAACAGCTTATTCAAACAGGAAAAAAGCTAGCGGTGCGCTAGCTTCTTTAAGGCCTTTACAATAGGAGAATGAAGAGGAGCATACTCTTAACTGTTGAAGTACTAATCATTTACTTGCTATTAGCAATCGCCTTTGTATCCCCAACAAGCGCAACCGATAATAACTAATAGAATGAAAAGGACGATGATTAAAGCGAAGCCGCTTCCGCCGCCGTAACCACCACAACCGTAACCGCAGTTTCCGTAACCGTACATATTGTCTCACCTCCTCTTGTTGATACTCTCATCATATGTACCGATAAAAAAAATGCTCCTAAAAAATCCAAAGTAAACTTTTGCTTTTACACGAACATCTTTTAGGTTGATAGGCTTGTGCATATAAGAAAAAGCCCAAACCAGACGGCTTGGACTTCTCAATCTTGCATGTATTTATTGCTTTTTAGACAGCTCTGTTATGTAGTGGAAAAACGCTTCTGAATCAACGTCATACACGACATGAACCCGTCTTCCCCCTACTGTTTCATACGTTCTTCCTTGGCTTGGAACTTTCGTTTCTACCTCGCTGCAAACTGTTTTCATCTTCACAAGATCTGGCTTACCAACGGAAGCGGTTGTTAACACATCCCACAAATAGTACGTGGAATTGGTTTCAAAATGTTCAAGTGGTGGGCACGCAGCGTAGCACTGACCCACGAAATCCACTCCCGTATAGCGGCGAAGGGATGCCCAATAGTTGCGAACTGAAATCGTTAATGGTACTTGACTGGTACTTTCAAGAGCCACCATTTCAATCGTTAATCCGCTTTTCCACACGCGAGCTACGGCTTCAGGATCCCAAAATGCATTCCACTCCGCCGTTCCGTCGTGCTCAGGCTCTTGAACGTTTCCTACTTCTTGGAATGTTCCGCCCATCCACACTAACTTTTCAATTTTCTCTTCAATATCAGGTGCTTCATCAAGCGCTCTGGAAAGGTCTGTCAGTGGGCCTGTAAATAGGAGCGTTGTTTTTTCTTGTTCTGCGCGCACTTTTTCAATTAAATGACGATGAGCAGGCTGATTGCTGACCGGCGCTTTCATTTGACCTGACTCATTTAAAATCGGAAGCGCGTCAACAAAAAACGTATGCATGCGCCATTCTTTTGGAAATGGATACATTCCTCTTGACGTCGAACGCGCGACTTCAACTCTCTGGTTGCTGAAGCGATCGATGATTTTTCTACTTGCGCTAATACCAGGCTCGAGATAGCCGTCCGCTGGGATAACCGATACACCCGTTAGCTCCACATCATCCATTTGGAGCAGTAAAAATAAAGATACTAAATCATCAATTCCTGCATCATGGTTAAAATATACTTTCTTTTTCATCGCTTTTTCATCCCCCTAGGTACACTAAAAACTGCGAAAAATATGCTAAAGAAGCATATTTTTCGCAGTAAGAAATTTGTGGTTTCTATGTATTGCCCTTAAACCATATCATTAAGGATATACGAAAAATAATTTTTTTTTGTGTGTAATTGTTCGTATTTAAAGTCTATTTTACCTTAAAAATTCACCTAAAACAACCTTTTATAATTAGAATCAAACCTCCACACGATTTCGACCGTTTCGTTTTGCAGTGTATAGCGCTTGATCTGCCTTGCGCACAAATTCATCTAACGTACACGCTGCGTTTCATGAGCGATATGAACATTTCTTCTGCTTGTCGAACAAAGAACGTTCGATTATACACTCCTGTTAAACCATCGATGCTTGCAAGCTTGCGAAGATCTTCCTGCATATTGACTCGTTCTGTTACATCACTGAACGTAATCATTTGGCCTACGTATACTTGACTCGTGTTGTATACTTCAGAAAATCGAACGTGAAAATGCTGAATGACTCCAGCTTCGTGACGATAATCACATTCTTTCCTTTCTTGAATAATAGCTACTAGTGCTTTATTTTCTTTCACAATGGATAGGGTATGTTCACCAACCATTCTGTGATGCAGCATGGGAATAACTTGACGAACGGCGTTATTAAAGTCTACCACTATGCCCTTTTGATTTAGCACAATGACGCCTTCTTGCATCGTTTCAAAGACCGTATCACGAGCGATGGGCACCACATTAAACGACCGGAACATGAAGATGGACAGCCCGTGAAACAAGCAGGTTAACCCAATGGAAACAGGGCCTAAATCAATTCCATATGGGCTGAGCTTATTTAAGTAAAAGTAGCTAGCAATAATCGGCGTTAATAAACCAAATACCATTAATAGAATCTGCATTTGAAATTGAAAAACTGATTTCCGAAGCTCCATCAATAGCACAATGATACTCAGCATAATGCAGACAAACAAATAAAATGAATGGAGGTAATGAAACGGGCCTGCTACTAAATCAGCCACGGGAAACGGCGTATCGCTTCGAAACCCTATTTTTTTATAGTACATATCGTGCCAATCATTTGTATTGTGGGTGAAAATCGTAATAATTGGAACAGTAAATAGAAGATAATAAAAAGCTGGATAAATCTTTTTCCCAACGTAGTTAAAGCACATTAGTACGATGAATGCTGGGATAAATGGGAGAGGAAGATACTCTACGCTTAGCTAAAACTTAACTTCTTCAATCGATGTACTCATCATTTCAAACATGTATCCAAAAGCAAAAACAGAGGACAGAAAGGTTAATATGACATAGTGCTTAACCCGAGGACTGTCTCGAATTTTAAACGCACCGTATAAACTTAAAGCTAAACTAAGGACACCCGAACTTCCAACAATCACTACATATTTGAGTAGTTCACTATGCATGAGCCACGACTCCATTTTCATTAAGGTTAGCGTACGCTACATTATTATATAGCAGCGCGTTTCTCGTAGACTATATATTTTCGTTCATCTAGCCTATTTATCCTCCATAAAACCCAATTACTTCACATTTAATAGGGATATATTCATATAAATCAGAGAATTTTTTCAATTTTTTAAAGATAAACAACACTTTTCGACATCTTTTTCATTTTGTTTAGCATATACTTTTAATACTACTAAAAGTAATTCTCTTCAGAAAAAGGCAAATCTTTCGAAAGAAAGCGACGCAAAGCTACAGATCTAAGGTGCAACGGCACTATGATGGCTGAGCTCCCTGGGATGAGTCGAGGGGGATATTAAAGTAATGACAAATCAAATAACAGTAAAAGCAGAAGAAGATGTACAAGAATGGATTTCACTCATGCAGCACGCAAAAGATCTCGGTCTCACCATTGAAGAAATACAGCATTTTTTACTTCAGAACGAAACTACATAAACAGTCCTCAAGCTGAAATAAGGCACCGTAAACCTTCAGGTATAGACTACCTGAAGGTTTTTTCGTGCTTGCTCTTCTTGTATACTAGTAATAGGTAAAAACTAGAAAGGATTGTGAAGAAACATTGAATATAGCATCGTTTATCATAATCGCTGCCCTAGTCGTCTACATTTTTACACTACATTCAAAAATACGGGCGCTTGAAAAGCAGATTAAAACAACACCGCTTACGGAAAACCAACAAGAAGCGCTCGCAATAAAAGTCTCAGCCATGCTTGAAAAAGGGTATACAAATGTAGAAGTTATAAAAGCCGTTCGACAAGATACAGGGTGGGGCTTACTTCAAGCAAAACAGTACGTTGATATGTTCAAAAGATGACCAAAATCGAGTTCTTTGGTCATCTTTTTTGCGATTTGATAACGTTTTTCGTCAAATACAGACAGATAACCTTAATTAATGGTACAATGGCGATAAAACAGTGAATTTAACATCATTATGTCAACGGCGATAAAGATGATGATTATTTAAACAATCACTTACCTTTTTTGAACAATCGAATGAGAGAAAGTAGGCTGAACATATGATTGATTTTGATACAGGATCTCCACTAGTGAAAATTAAAGTAGTTGGTGTGGGAGGCGGTGGAAACAATACCGTTAACCGCATGATTGAACACGGCGTGCAAGGCGTTGAATTTATGGCTGTAAACACCGACGCTCAGGCTCTTAATCTATCAAAAGCAGAAAAACGCATGCAAATTGGTGCTGCCTTAACGCGTGGACTGGGTGCGGGTGCAAACCCCGAAGTCGGACGCGCTGCTGCTGAAGAGAGCAAAGAAGAAATTCAAGACGCCCTTCAAGGTGCGGACATGGTGTTTGTAACAGCAGGGATGGGCGGCGGAACAGGGACAGGTGCTGCACCTGTTGTTGCGGAGATGGCTCGTGAGCTCGGTGCGCTAACAATTGGTGTCGTAACAAAGCCGTTTCGTTTTGAAGGAACAAAACGTACTCGTCAAGCAACAGGCGGTGTTGACGAAATGATGAACGCAGTTGATACGCTAATTGTCATTCCAAATGACCGCTTATTAGAAATTGGTGATAAGCGCACGACAATGCTGGATGCTTTCCGCGAAGCTGATAACGTACTGCGTCAAGGGATTCAAGGGATTTCCGACTTGATTTCTATCCCAGGCTTCATTAACCTTGATTTTGCTGATGTAAAAACCATTATGTCAGACCAAGGCTACGCGCTGATGGGAATTGGGATTGCAAGCGGTCCTGAACGCGCTGCTGAGGCGGCGAAAAAAGCAATTTCTAGTCCACTGTTAGATCGTTCAATTGACGGTGCACAAGGAATTCTAATGAATATTACAAGCGGCTCTAACCTCAGTTTATTTGAAGTACAGGAAGCTGCAGATATCGTAACGTCTGCTTCTGACCAAGAATTGAACATGATTTTCGGTTCTGTTATTAATGAAGATCTTCAAGATAAAGTAATGGTAACCGTTATCGCAACTGGCTTTTCAGAAAGCTAACAAAAAAACACTTGGATGATCCAAGTGTTTTTATTTATACAACAGGTTCCAAATATTTCGCCTTTAAATAGATAATAGCCTGCTCAATACACACGGGCTTGCTAAAAATATAGCCTTGAATAAACGGACAGTCATTCTCCTCTAAGAACGAAAGCTGCGCACGCGTTTCCACACCTTCAGCAATCACCTTCATATTCAGCCCCCGTGCTAAGTAAAGAAGGCTCTTTGTAATGGTTTGATGTTTTTCGTTTTCAACAACGGACTGAATAAACGTTTTATCGATTTTCAACACGTCAAAATCAAGCTTTTGCAAGTGAGACAGCGAACTAAACCCTGTTCCAAAATCATCTAAAGCGAACGTCACGCCCTGCTTTTTTAAAACGGTCATCATCTTTTTTACTTGCTCTTCATGATGAATGATGGAGTTTTCCGTAATCTCAAGTTCAATAAGCGATGGATCGATGTCATAGCGTTCTAAAAGCTCCATGACAAATTCAACAAAGTTAGGTTTTAATAAGCGTTTTGACGATAAATTAACCGACACAGGAACGACCGTTAATCCTAACAGCTTCCACTCTTGCAGCTGTTGACATACTCTCTCTAGTACCCAATCTCCAATTTTCACAATTAAATTAGACTCTTCTGCTAGAGGAATAAATTCTCCTGGTGATACAAATCCCCATTCAGGATGATCCCAGCGAATTAACGCTTCAAAGCTATCAAGCTCTCTCGTTTGCGTATTGATCTTCGGCTGATAATGAAGAAAAAACTCATTTTGTTCAATGGCATTTCGCAGCCCTTTTTCTAAATGAAAACTTTTGTACGTTCGGCTATCCATATGAGGTGAATAAAGCTGCCAGTCATTTTTTCCAAGCTCTTTTGCTCGATATAAAGCAAGACTTGCATTTTTCAACAGCGTTTTTGCGTCTTTTCCGTCATGCGGATAAATTGTAATCCCCATGCTGGTGGTTGTGTGAAGATGAAATTCATCAATTTCAACTTCTCTTTCTACTTGTTCAAAAAGCGATTTGGCAATTTGCGTACATTCTTCTAAACGGTCTAATGACTCAAAAAATATCGCAAATTCATCGCCACCAACTCGTGATAAAGACCCTTTATCTTGTACCGTTTTCTCCAGACGATGCGCTAACTTTTGCAGCATGAGATCACCGATATCATGACCTAAAGTATCGTTTAAATATTTAAAGCGGTCAAGGCCGAGATAAAAAACAGCAATGAACGAATGATTCTTTTTAACGCGTGCAATTGCATTAGTTAAATCTCGTTCAAACTTACGGCGGTTTGGCAACTTCGTTAGATAATCGTAATTTGCTAGATATTCAATTTCATCCGTATAGCGCTTTTGCTCCGTAACGTCTTCTACAATTCCGTCGAGACGAATGACGTTTCCTGAATCATCTAAAACTGGAATCACTTGATCTTTTAGCCATTTAGTAATTCCTTTCTTTGTCACGATGCGATAATAGTGACAAATTGGCTCACCGCCCATCAGCTTTACTTGTTCTGCCTCTACTTTTTCAAGGTCATCTGGATGAACACACTCTTTCCACAATGAGCGACTTTGAATAAATTTCATTGCCGCTTCCTCATAGATATTTGCCACTCCGTCGGAACAAAACGTCACTTTGTTTGTGCGAACATCCGCTGACCATATCCCAACATCTAAGCTGTTATAAACCATGGAAAACTGACGCTCAACTTGCTTAAGCTGCTTTTTTATTTGATGTATTTCAGTTACATCAAATACGACGCCAAGAAGCTGCACAACTTGATTTTTCTCATCTATAACAGGATCTGCTTGTTCAAATACGATGCGTGAATGACCGCTGGGCTGAACTAAACGATATTTAATACTGTAGCTATCTCCCTTTTCAATGGCACGCTTTATAGTTTGATTCACTCGCTGCCGATCACCAGGGTGCACAAACGTCAGCACTTCATCGTATGAAGGAATAAAATCTGATGTTTCTTCCATACCAAAAATGACGTACATCTGTCGGGACCAGTACGATTCATTTTCCAATACGTCATAATACCAACTTCCAATATTCGCTAGCTTTTGCTCCATATTCAATTGGGTTTGAAGCGTCATTACATTCAGCTGTTCTTCCGACTTCTTTTTACAGATGGCATACACTGCCTGTAGCTGTCCCTCAATAAGAATAGGAACATAGCTCAGCATCACTCTAGTACTCTTTCCAAATTTTGTTTTTAGAATGGTAGTAAACTGAACGACTTCACCTTTCAGCGCTTCTGTAAAATACTTTTGATGATCTAACCCGTACTCTACAAGTTGAAAAAAAGAGAATTGATCTTGTACTTCAGTACATACAAAAGCCGAAGCCTGCTTGTTATAAAAAAGCAAATCACCTTTTTCATCGAGCAAAAAAATAGCGTGTGAACTGGCTTCTATGAGTGCTGTATTAAAAGTATGAACACCCATCGCATCTTGTGTAGTAGATGCGATGGGATTAAAAAATGAGTCATGCATCTGGTTCTCTTTTCTCCTCGCTCTATCAGTCTTATCTTTAATTGTAAAGGTTCAGTTTGATTTTGCAAGCCTATCCTTACAAAACTGTCATTATTTTCTTAAGGATAATATTTTCATTGAGCTCTGGAAAAGAATAACCGTTTAACGTGTTTTTTGTTTATAGATAAAAATTGACGTTAGCCACGATAAAAGATAGAGAAGTAAAGCAGGTAAAAAAACAAGCATATAAAGGTTTGAGACCTCTAAAGACATGATTGTGCGTGCCGTGTTAATTACCCGCTCCTGCAGGTTATGCACAAAGGTATTAGCAATGATCATATAGATAACGAACAGCCCAATAAAAGCTATTCCTAAATACTTACTGTGAAAAATATACGAAACCGGAAAGGCAATGGAAACAAAAGTTAAAACAACGCTGATACTAAACACTAATTGCGCCCACTGCATCCCTTCGCTGTGAATAATCCAGTTTGAAGCAGCGATAACAAAAAGCGTAATGACTGCAAACAGGAGCGCACCGAGGTATTTAGCGGTTACAAGCTCTTTGCGTGTATATGGAAGTGAATTTAGTAAAAGGTGCACAGCCGATTTCTCATCTTCTGAAAAAGCATTCATGATGAGTGCGATGCTAAAGATAATACCTATCCAAGTAGTCGACGTATCAAGCAGCAAGTATATAAACAAAATCGGTAGTAGAATGAAAAATACATTTCTTTGCAATAAAAAGTCTTTACGAATAAGCTGTAGCATGTTCACGCTCCCCCTTTTTTGTATAGAACATAATGTCCTCAAGCGTCGGCTTTTCAATGAGCACCTCTGCACCAAAGATATCGTGTACTCGGTCCTTTTTATTGGTCAGCGCTTCAAACCCATGATTAGATGTTTGAATGGCTAGAAATTCTTTTTTCGTGTCACGATCTAGTAAATCAACTGTCCCTTTTACGAGGGCATATTCTTCAAAGATTTGATGGTGCTCTTTTGTAAACATATGCTGTCCGTTATGGATAAAGGTAATGTAGTCTGCGATTTTATCTAAGTCTGTGGTGATATGCGTCGAGAAGAAGATCGTTTTCTCATGATTGAGCATGAGCTCCTGTAGAATCTCTAATAGCTCTCTTCGAAAAATGGGATCTAAGCCAGATGTTGGCTCATCCATCACAATTAAATCCGCGTGATGAGACAATGCCATCGTTAACGAAGCCTTCATCAGCATCCCTTTTGAAAACGTTTTGATTTTTTTACGTAAAGGGAGTTCAAATCGTTCAACATACTGTGTAAACAACGTATCGTCCCAGTTTCTGTACATCGGCTTAATAATACGCTGAAGGTCTCGTAGCGTAATGTTTTCGTAGTACATATTTTCATCACATACAAATCCAATCCGTTGCTTGATCTCTTTCTCGTGCTGAGTGTAGTTTAAGCCAAATACAGAGACGCTCCCGCTATCAGGCTGTAAAAGATTCATAATTATTTTAATAACCGTTGATTTCCCTACTCCGTTTCCACCGATTAATCCCGTCACAAAACCTTTTTTTACTGACAGAGATACATCCTTTAGTTGAAATCCGCTAAACGACTTGGTCACATTGTTCAGTTCAATCACGCTACCCATTACCTTTCCTCCTCATACAAAATGATTAAAAGCTCCTGGAGCTCCTGCAAGCTAACTCCAATTTCTTTGCTGTTTTGAATGGCTGCTACTAATTGTTCTTCGATGACTCTTCGCTTTCGCTCACGAATCATCTCGTGATTTTGTTCTGAAATGAATGAACCTTTCCCTACAATTGAAAAGATAAACCCGTCTTTTTCAAGCTCTTCATAAGCTCGTTTGGTTGTAATGACGCTAATACCTAAATCCTTAGCAAGCTGACGCATCGAAGGTAACGAAGCTCCTGGTTTTAATTCATCCGCTAATACCTGCTTTTGAATTTGATGGTAAATCTGTTCATATATAGGCTCTTTTGATTGATTTGAAATCACAATATGCATATTCATACCTCTTTTAAATAATGTATATATACTTTATATACATTATATACATATTGTGTTCCTTATTTCAATATTTCCCATAGAAAAAAGCGGTAAGTTTTTCACTTACCGCTTTCTGCCTTCTTATTTATGAATCCAAACTGCTCCAGCTGAATTATCATTTGCTTCGCCAATCACATCGATTTTCAAACCGTATTTTGGAAGAATGCGGCCGGCATCTTTAATGCGATCATCGATATAAGAACGACGGTCGTTAAAGCTTGTCACCCCTTTTGCTTCTTTGGAAGAAATTGTTCCCCATGTTGAATGCGTATATGTCCATGGAAGCGTTGAATCAAATGAGAACGCAGCGTCTGCGATTTGATAACGAGTTGAGTTTGCCGTTGTGCTAATTCCGTTTCCGTTAAAGTATAGAACTTTTTTCGGATGTGAATCAACAACGCCTAAGAAACCTTCACCAGGGTGCTCTCCAACCCAGTTATCTAAGTAGCTATCGTCAGCGTACCATAACAGCATTCCCGTATTGTACTTCGCTCCGCGTGCAAATTGGAGCGCCTTGTCACTTCCAGCGTAGTTTCTCCACTCAACGTAGTAGTAGTTATCCTTGTACATTAAGCCGTCCGTTTGCTCAAATCCATCTAGCGTAAACGTTGGTTGACCTTCAGCATCATCTGTAAATACAACGTTACCATCCACTACAAGCGATGCGTTATCCAGCCCAAACCCTTCAAGTGCTAATCCGCCGTCCGTTACGTATTCAAACTGAAGCTTGATTTTCTTACCTTTAAACTGACTTAAATCATAGCTTACATCTACCCATTTTCCATTTGTTGTTTCAGCAGAGTTATCAGCATTATTTGCTTTATCACCAATTGTATCTAAAAGAACTTTAGAGCCATCTGGGAGAATAGCATTTACATATAGGTAATCATATTCTGCTTCCACTTCATAGTTTGCTTTAAAGTTAAATGAAGCTTTTGTTGCACTTGTTAAATCTACCTCTTTTGTCGTCATTGCTGTGCGCAGGTCGTCACCTTTTTGACTGTAATAAAACTTCTTACCGAAGTCTGTTTTCATCCCTTGCACGGCTTTTTGAGGAAGGTTAATCTTCACAATGCCTGGGTTTTTAGATTTCGTTACGCTTTGGTCAATGATGCTTACAGCGCCCGTCTTTTTAATATCTTTTAAATCCATTTCTTTAATGTTTGCCCAGTTTCCTCCCATTACCTTTTGGAAGAACTCTTTGTTTTGTGGTGAAAAGCTTGTTGGCTCTGTTCCAGCAATTTCTCCAGCCCAGCTTCCGCCACTCATAATAGACCAAACACCAACCGGCTCACCTTGACCTGTATATTGCGTATCATACTCATCTGGAAGACCTAAGTCATGACCGTATTCATGAGCGAAAACCCCAACAGCTCCGTCTTCCGGCTGAATTGTGTAATCATATGCGGACACATCAGAACCAGGTACTTTATAAGGCTGTCCTAATGTCCAGCGGTGTGACCAAATTGCATCATCGCCTAACTTACCTCCACCTGCTTCTTGACCTGTACCAGCGTGGATAATCATTAAGTGATCCACTAATCCGTCCGGCTCGTTTAAGTTGCCGTCACCATCTAAATCATATTGATCAAATTGATCAAATTCTTTTAAATCAATACCGCTTTTAACAGCTTCTTGAAGTGCTTCTTTTACAAGGTCACGAGGGCCTTTGGGTCCGCGATTGTCATTTCCACCGTTTGGATTATCAGCACCGTAATCTGCCGCGTTACCTTTAACGGTTAACCATTCAGAAACCGTACCATCCATTGTATAGCTTCCACCTGATTGCTCTTCGTAATATTGTTTAAATGTTTTAACTTTTTTACCGTTAAACAGCTTGAATTCTTTATCTCCAAACATTAACTTTTCATAATGCTTCCGATTAAAATCATCAGCATACATATAACCAGGCTCTTGAACCACGTTATTATGTTTAAAGTCTGCATATTCAACTAACAGTACAAGCACTTTATCTGTACGAACATTTCCATTGTATTTTGCTTCTTTAGCTGGCTTAACTTTCACGCCATTTCCGCTTCCTTTTGTTACAGCGTTCATGTTAACGTTCTTTGCTTCCTTTACTTTCTTTTCATTTTTAGCACGGGCTTGTTTTGCTTTTACATCAATTTTATTTGGCTTTTGCCCTTTCACACTTTCTTTATGGCTGTCTTTCTTCTCTATGTATGCATTAACAGCCTTCTTTACCTCTTGAGATGTTGCCTTTTTTGAAATGACCCCTTGCTGCTGCAAAGCTTTCCCTAATCGTTCTTCTGGAACAATATTCATATCCAGCGGTGGACTTTCAAGCTGATCAGCTGTTTTCGCTGATGCACTCGTCGCATTAAACAGAGGAAGTCCTCCACCGATTGCAACGGTTGTTGCTAGCAACGAGGTTCCTAGTACTTTTTTCCATGTAACCAAAGATAATACCCCCTTCTAAATTATCACACTATTAGCAAAATTTATTTTAATCTGAAGTTTCTTGTCGGTCAATAGGTTTTGCTTTTGTAATAAAGCATTACATACCGCTAAAATCCTACATACTCCTCTATTTAGATCGTCTTACAACTCGACATTATAGGCTAAAAAGAGGATAAAAAATGTAAAAAAACTGTAAATATATAACTATAAGAATAATATGTAATCTTATATACCTATCGGCTGTTTTGTTATGGGTATATATTATTATTTTCAAAATTTTCGTATTTCGTAGTGTTCTATAAAGAAGAAGCTAAGACACAGCTAAATGATTCCTTTTCAAAGACGAAGCATGACTTTTCTACAATAACAAGTTCGTTCCATTACGCTGCAGACACTAGGTCTCTAAAATTGATTTCAAATCAACAAAAAATCCGAACTATAAAAGAGTCGTTAACTCTTAATAGTTCGGATAGATCATTAACTGAAATACTTATGTCCCAACCTCTTTTTGGTTTATTGGTATCGAGTTGGTTGACTCGGTACGGTTTCCGGCTGAGGAGCTGGATATTTTTTAAGTTCAGGATTTGCCTTAGTTGCAACTTCTTCACCAGCTTGCTTTACTTTATCACCAATGTCTTGCAGGTCTTCTTGTACACCTTGCGCAGACTCTACTAGTTGAGAAGACTCTTCTTTAATTGACTGTACGGGGCCATTTAGTTCATTGTTCACTTTCTCATATAAACTTTTAAGGTCTGACGTTACTTCTTTAATAACACCTGAAGCTACTTTAATACGATGTTGCCAATCATCTTTTACTTCAGATGGGTTCTCTCGTAGGCGCGTGACAAAACCTGTTGTCGAATTCTTAGCACACTGTGCACTGTTTATGACCTTTGTTCGCGTGCGTTTATCAACAAGCGCTACCACCCCTCCAACCGCTGCTCCTACCGCAATGCCTGTTAAAAGCTTATTTCCCTTTTGAGAAGGATCTTGTCCTTGGACCGCTTGTGTTTCATGAGTCGTTGCCTGCTTCATCTTATCCACTCTCCCTTTGTGATTAAAATAGTTGTTAGTGTAGATATTCCCCTTTTCTTTCCTCCTAAACTGTGAAAAAACGCCCAACTTTTGTTAGGCGCTTTTCACTACTCTTTCTCTGGCCAAATTTTTGCTCCTGGCTCAAGTAACCATTCGTGATCTCTTTCCATAATGCGCGCATTCCACGGATTATCATCAAGGTGACGAATCATCCAGCAAAAGTACATAGCATACCCTGGAGCCGTCGCTTGAGGATGATCTAGCTCTCCCGGGATGGTGATAAAGCTGTTGTGCACAACGCGATGAGCATCTTCTCCAACCATTGCACAGCCAAATCCTTGAGGCTTATTAAAGCGATAGTAATATACTTCAGGCTGGTCGTGATGATGCGGAGGATAGCTGGACCATCTGCCTGGATAGGAAATCACTTCACCAATGACCATGTTCGAATAAGGGGCGTTCTCGTAATCAAAAATAGTTCGGATCACGCGCTGAGCTGTTCCGTCCCATACACCTTCTCCTGCTACTTCACTTTGGCAATCCGAAGGCATATAAAGTTTAGAAGGAAAATTGCGATCATTGTCTGTTTTTTGAACAAGGACTTCGCTTTTTCCAAGCGACGTAATCTTTACTTC
Source organism: Bacillus sp. VT 712 (assembly GCF_001614195.1). Lineage (NCBI taxonomy): Bacteria > Bacillati > Bacillota > Bacilli > Caryophanales > Bacillaceae > Bacillus > Bacillus sp. VT 712. Next base: position 39,587 of record NZ_LWBK01000024.1, read on the forward strand.
ATTGTTGCTAGCAACGTGAAGACACCATGGATCTTCTTCAAACACGCTTTCACGCTCTATCTCCTGGACGTTGCCATCCCACTCGATGCGAACTTTTCCTTCTAATAAAAGTACTGCCGTTTCTTTTTCGGAATCTCGCAATACTTGCTCCGCACCCTCTCTTAAACTATAAATCCCAATATCAAGCATCATATCTTCGTGCTTGCTTGCCATATTCGTTAATTCATTGTACCCTTCTTTTAATTGTCCAAGCTTTTCAAACATTTCTTTCAGCTCCTTACGTTACCTACTTTATAGTCCACTTTTTTCTCTAATAAATTGACGTGCTTTTAGCGCGTATTCAAACGGATTAGCAACAGCAGGGTCCTGTTCGGCTTCGACTACAAACCATCCGGTATAATCAGAATCAGCAAGCTGTTCAAAGATTGGTTCAAAGTTGATGCTACCGTCTCCTGGCACGGTAAATACTCCTTGCCGAACCGCTTGTAAAAAGCTCCATTTCTTCGCTTTCACAGCTTCGACTACGTCCCGTCGCACATCTTTCAAATGCACATGCTTAATGCGCGGTAAATACTTCTTTAAAATATACAAAGGATTTTCACCTGAAAACACTAGATGTCCCGTATCAAACAAAAGGTGAACCAACTCTGGATCGGTCATCTCCATCAGTCGATCAATCTCAGACGTCGTTTGAACACCCGTTCCCATATGATGGTGATACACGATATGCATATCCTTTTCTTTGGCAAGCATCCCTAAGTGATTTAGGCCTAGAGCAAGTCGCTGCCACTCATCTTCTGTAAACTGCGGCTTTTCATCAAAAAGCGGAGTATCCATAAGCCCTTGAATGCTGCGTCCTTGCTCTGACACAACAATCACGCTTGCACCCATCGCGTGTAAAAAGTCGCGGTGATTAATAAAAGCACTCACCGTTTCCTCCAGTGGCTTTGTCGTTAAATATGTGCTAAACCAAGCGCTTGCAATCTCTAATCTGCGATGAGACAGCGCTTTTTTTAAAACCTTCACATCACGTGGATACTTATTGCCAACTTCGCTTCCTTTAAAACCAGCAAGCGCCATCTCGCTAATACACTGTTCAAACGTATTTTCTCCACCAAGCTCCGGCATATCATCGTTCGTCCATGCAATTGGCGCGATGCCAAGCTTAATTACACCTTCTTTAAACATAGCTCCTTCTCCCCTTCAAGCTCTTATTCAATCGTATTAATACAATCTTGCTTTTGTTAGATGCGCTTTTTTCTCTTCAAACGCTTCTTGCGTTTTTCCATTTTCAGATACTTCAGCAACCCCAACATGCCACCATGAGTCGTATCCACTTGTCATGGTCTTCGGCAGCACCTTAATATCAATGAGCGTAGACACATCTTGTTTCTTCGCATCTTCAAGCGCAAATCTAAGCTCTTCTAAAGTCTGTGCTTCGTACGTTTTCACTCCGTATCCAGCTGCGCTTTGTGCAAAGTTAATTCGGAGAATCTCACCATCTAACTTGTTAGACTGTTCGTTTCTGTAGCGAAACTCCGTACCAAAGCTACCCATTCCGTTGCCCATCTGCAAGTTATTAATACAGCCAAACCCTGAATTGTCAAACAATAAAACGTTAATTTTCTTTTTCTCCTGCAAGCTTGTCACTAGCTCTGAATGAAGCATTTGATAGCTTCCGTCTCCAACCATCGCGTATACTTCTTTATCTGGCTCAGCTAACTTAGCGCCAAATGCTCCGGCGATTTCATAACCCATGCATGAATAGCCGTACTCCATGTGATACGTATTGGGCGTGCGAGACGTCCACATCCGCTGAAGATCACCCGGCAAGCTTCCTGCTGCGCCTACGATAATCGCATCTTCATCAAGTAGATGGTTCACTTGACCAATGACGCTTGTTTGCGTTAATGATGTTCCGAGCGCTTCTTTATACTCAGAAAGTACATCATCAAGCTGTCCGCTTACTTCTGGTACAAATGCTCCCTCTTCGTAACGCACGTGATGCAAGCGTTCAAGCTCTGCTTGCCACTTCCGTTTAGCCTCAGCAATCTCCGTTCCGTAACCTGATTGATATCCGCTCTGTGTCAATTCAGCTGTTAGCGTTCGAAGCGCTTCTTTTGCATCAGCCACCACCTTTACGGCATCCAATTTATTGGCATGAAATTCAGAAATATTTAAGGTTAAAAACTCAACGGCTGGGTGCTGAAACAATTCTTTTGACCCCGTCGTAAAATCGGTGAACCTCGTCCCAATTCCAATGACTAGGTCTGCTTCACGAGCAATTGAGTTCGCAGCGAGATTACCGGTTACACCTACTCCGCCTAGGTTATAAAAGAAATCGCTTTCAACAGCACTTTTACCAGCTTGTGTTTCACCAAAAGGAATATGGAATGCTTCTGAAAAAGCTTTTAATTCAGCTGCTGCTTCCGAATAGCGAACACCGCCGCCGCAAATAATAATAGGCTTTTTCTTGCTTTGAATAAGCCGAACGGCATCTCTCACACTCTCTCGCGTAGGCAAACGTCTTTCCATTCGATGCACGCGCTTTTTAAAGAAGTAGCTAGGAAAATCAAAGGCTTCTCCTTGTACATCTTGCGGCAGCGAAATTGTCACCGCTCCCGTATCAGCAGGATTGGTCAATACGCGCATAGCATTGATCATTGCCGTCATGAGCTGTTCCGGTCGATTAACTCGGTCCCAATACTTACTCACCGCTCGAAAGGCATCGTTTGTTGAAATGGATAAGTCATGAGTTTGTTCAATTTGTTGAAGAACAGGATCAGGCTGACGAGTAGCAAACACATCACCTGGAAGCAATAAAATAGGAATGTTATTAGCTGAAGCAGTAGCGGCTGTTGTTACCATATTGGCAGAACCAGGTCCTACTGAAGAAGTGCACGCCATGATTTGTTTTCTGTGCTTTTGTTTTGCAAATGCCATCGCAGCATTTGCCATACCTTGTTCGTTTCTTCCTTGATAGACCTCCAATTCTCCTGCATCTTGTTCAAGAGCTTGCCCAAGCCCCACCACGTTACCATGGCCGAAGATTGTAAAGATTCCTTTGATAAACTTTGTTTCGTTTCCATCAACTTCTACGTACTGGTGATTTAAAAACTTTACAAGCGCTTGTGCCGTTGTCATTCTTTCCGTTGTCATTTCTTTTTCCCCTTTCATAAAAAAGGGAAGTCTTCAGAACAAGCTGCTCCTACTACTTCCCTCTCCTTTTTTGTTTACAACTTACCAGCGAGCCGTTACCATTTTCTTTCTTGTATAGAACTCTACACCGTCTGTTCCATTCGCATGCAAATCACCATAGAATGAGTCCTTCCATCCTGAAAATGGGAAGAATGCCATTGGAGCTGGAACACCTACGTTTACCCCTAACATACCCGATTCAATTTTTTCACGAAACTCACGAACGCTTGAACCGCTGTCTGTATAGATGCACGCACCGTTTGCAAAGCGTGAGGCATTCGCAATATCAATGGCTTCGCCAAGGTCATTAACTCGAATAATAGATAGCACCGGAGCAAAGATTTCATCTTGCCAAATTTTCATTTCTTGCGTAACGTTATCAAAAATGGTGGGGCCAACGAAATATCCGTTCCCTTGAACCTCAGCATCACTACGGCCATCACGAACAAGCTTAGCACCTTGCTCAACGCCTGATTCAATATAGCCAAGCGTGCGTTCTTTATGCCCTTCACGAATAACTGGACCTAAGAAAACATTTTCTTCAAGACCATTTCCAATCACAATACGATTTGCTTCTTCTACCAATCGAGTGATAAGTTCATCCGCTACGTCTTCTTGCACCGTAACAACAGATGCAGCCATACAGCGCTCACCAGCAGAGCCAAATGCAGCCCCTACAATTTGCTTTGTCGCTACGTCTAAATCAGCATCGTTTAACACGATTGAGTGATTTTTTGCACCGGCTAAAGCCTGAACTCTTTTTAGATTTTCCGTTCCTTTTTTATACACGTATTCCGCTACTGGCTGTGAACCAACAAACGAAATTGCTTTCACGTGCTTATGTTCCAATAGTCCATTTACGACATCATGAGCACCGTTTACGATATTTAGCACACCTTTTGGCAAACCAGCTTCTTCAAATAACTCTACTAAGCGCGCTGCTAACAGCGGTGTACGCTCAGATGGCTTCAACACAAACGTATTTCCACAAGCGATGGCTAATGGGAACATCCAGCATGGCACCATCATCGGGAAGTTAAACGGCGTAATTCCACCAATGACGCCGATTGGATAGCGGTACATCCCCGATTCAATTCCCGTTGCGATATCAGGCAGCTGTTTGCCCATCATAAGCGTCGGTGCACCTGCAGCGAACTCAACGCACTCAATTCCACGCTGAACTTCACCGTATGCTTCGTTATAAGACTTACCGTTTTCAAGCGTTACAAGCTTTGCTAGCTCATCCCAATGATCAACAAGAAGCTGCTGGTACTTAAACAAAATGCGCGCACGCTTTGGAACAGCTACTTGTGACCAAGTTTGAAACGCTTCATTTGCGGTTTCTACTGCGTGATCTACATCTTCTTTTGTCGATAATGGAACATTAGCAATCACTTCGCCTGTTGCAGGATTGTAAACAGGCTCCGTTTTCGAAGTAGAAGCTTCTACCCATTGTCCACCAATATAATTTTTAACGTCTTTGACGGCTGTTTGTGTCATCGTGAAATCTCCCCTTTGTTATTAATAAGTTTCCTGTAAAATTTCTTCTGCTGAGCTCATAAACTCTTTAATTTCGGCAACGGTTGGCATCGCATCAGAACAGCTATGACGTGAGATAACAATCGAGGCTGATGCACTTCCAAACCTCATGGCTTCTTTTACACTCATCCCGGTCATCACGCCGTAAATAAAAGCTGATGCATATGAATCGCCAGCACCAAAAGTTTTCAGTACCTTTGTTTTAAAAATGCCGCCGCGATAGGAGTTGCCATCTTTCGTATAGGCGATTGATCCTTCACCACCGTGCTTGATAATCACGATTTTGGCATTATAAGAAAACCATCTATTTGCCGTTACCTCATCACTAGAAGCTTCTAAGTTTAATAGCTTTTCCATCATGTCAAATTCTTCACGCGTACCGATAATCACATCGCATTTCTCTGCGGCCAAATTATAGTAAGTTGACGTTTCTTCTTCTGAAGCCCACGTATACGGACGATAATCGATATCAAAAAACACTACTACTTCATGTTTTCGTGCATATTCTAACGCTAAAAAAACAGCTTCACGAGATGGACTTTGTGCGAGTGCTGTACCAGAAATTAAAAGTGCTTTTGATTGCTTGATATAGCCTTCTGATACGTTGTGGACATCAAGCTTTAAATCTGCAACATTGTCACGATACATCAATATGCTACAATCCGTCGGGCTTTTAATTTCTGTAAAAGCTAATCCTGTTACCGCACCTGTGCGATCAATTGCAACATGATCCGTATCGATATTGGTTTCTGTGAGATAAGATGTAATAAAACGCCCCATTTGATCATCGGAAACTTTACCGATGAATCCTGTGTTCAAACCAAGGCGAGATACACCAATTGCAATGTTCGCTGGAGAGCCTCCAACGTATTTCGTAAACGTCTTTGTTTCTTCCATCGGACGCTGCGTTTCATTGGCATTTAAATCGATACACAATCGTCCTAGGGCAATAAAATCAAGGGGACGGTCTTGCTTAAATTGTAGTTTGTTCATTATCTATCCTCCTGCTTTTTATCAATCGAGTTAAGCACTTACTCATTTTGCATGATAAAACGTAATTCATCCATTAGTTACGTATGATTCTTCTAGACGTACAGGTCTTCCTGATAACAGTGATTCTTTTGCTGCTTTCGCAATTCGTTCTGCTTGAAACCCATCATTTCCGCTGCAAGTTACAGGTTGGTCTGTTAAGCACGCTGTCGCGAATTCTTTTACTTCTTCAACATAAGCTTGCGTATAGCGCTCTAAGAAGAAGTATAATGGTTTTTCTTTTACCACATGTTCACTTGTTGATACCTGAACCGTTGTTGGAATGCAGTTATCAGCTGTCGCTACACCTTTATTTCCAAAAACTTCGAGGCGTTGATCATAGCCGTATACCGCTTGTCGGCTGTTATCAATGACACCAAGCGCTCCGTTTTCAAACTTTAGCGTTACAATCGCCGTGTCAATGTCTCCTGCTTCTCCGATTGCCGGATCCACTAGTACCGTTCCCTGAGCTGAAACCTCAACGACTTCGCTATCCATTATGTAGCGAGCCATATCAAAATCATGAATCATCATATCCATAAATAAGCCGCCAGATGCTCTCACATAATCGATGCTTGGAGGCTGTGGATCACGAGACGTTATCTTTAAGACGTGAGGCTGACCAATTTCGTTCGTTTGTACAAGTTCTCGTACCTTTTTAAAGTTTGGATCAAAGCGGCGATTAAACCCTACTTGAAGCTTCACTCCAGCTGCTTCTACCGCTTTTAACGCATCATGTGTTTCTTCAACAGAGAAGCTGACCGGCTTTTCACAAAAAATATGTTTTTTAGCTTGAGCAGCTTCTTTAATAATAGCTGCGTGCGTATTGGTTGGTGAACAAATAAACACTGCATCAATTTCACCATCATTTAAGAGGTCGCTATAGTTTGTTGTTAACACATCAATTTCGTTTGTTGTAGCCCAGTCATGCAGATGATCTACCACCACGTCTGAAACCGCTTTAATTTTAATTTGTGGAATTAACTTTAGATTGTCAACATGAAGCTTTCCAATTCTTCCTGCTCCTATTACCCCAACCGTTAAAACATTACTCATTGTTTTAAATCCTCCCATCCATACTGTTGATTCTAGTACGCATTGCTTAATTTGCAATTAAGTTAAGCGCTTTCTTAATTTCTATTATACACACATTCTATAAAACCTCAATATTTTTTTAATTTTTACATAATTTATTTTAAAGAAAAATTGAATTCTCTTTATCTAACCTTATTATATAGACATTTATTCTTCCTTCACCAACAATAAACAGGGTTTTAAAGAGTCTAAAAACCCCATAAATTTAATTGACTTTTCAGAAATGTAACCGTATACTTCTATTATGAATGAAGTTAAGCGCTTTCCTTTTAAAAACTTTGAAAGTGGTGGATGGGACAAATGAATATGCTTGGAACGAAGAACTCATGGATCGACAAGATTGGCATTCCTTCTAATCTATTTTGGGGGTACATAGGTATCGTTGTATTTATGATTGGGGATGGCCTTGAGCACGGTTGGCTATCACCTTACCTAGTAGAACGTGGTTTATCAATGGAACAAGCTGGTTTTTTATTCTCGCTTTACGGTATTACCGTTGCCATTAGCGCATGGTTTTCTGGTGTTCTTGTTCAAATGTGGGGGCCGAGAAAGACAATGGTTATTGGCGTTATTTCATTTATTATCGGTTCTATTGTTTTTATTGGCATAGCTATTCCAAGCTTGAATTATCCTTTAATTCTCTTATCTTATGGACTTCGCGGATTAGGCTATCCACTTTTTGCTTATTCATTTTTAGTTTGGGTTTCTTACAATACCCCTCAGCAATCATTAGCTAGAGCTGTTGGCTGGTTTTGGTTTGTCTTTGAGCTTGGTCTTAGCGTTATCGGCGCTTTATACTCCAGCGTAATGGTAAGCCGAATTGGGGAAATTGCGACGCTATGGACTGCTTTAGTGTTCGTAGCAATTGGTGCTATTTTATCTATCGTCATTAACAAGGATCGATTTAACGGCAAAATTGTAAGCGATAACAAATCTAAAGAGCTGCTAAAAGGTTTAACTATCATGGCTGAGAAGCCGAAAGTAGCCATCGGTGGCGTAGTAAAAATTATTAATTCCGCTGCAAAATTTGGCTTCGTAGTCTTTTTACCAACTTATATGGTTGGCTTTAACTTTACCATTACAGAATGGCTCCAAATATGGGGCACCTTATTTTTTGTGAACATTGTGTTTAACCTCATCTTTGGTGTTGTTGGCGATAAATTCGGCTGGGTTAACACCGTGACGTGGTTCGGCGGTGTTGGATGCGGACTAGCTACGTTGGCGCTTTACTATACGCCCCAGATTTTTGGCCATAATTACTGGGCACTGATGCTAGTTGCTTGCTTCTATGGAGCTACTTTAGCTGGGTACGTGCCGTTAACTGCTCTTGTCCCATCTCTTGCTCCTGATAATAAAGGAGCTGCAATGTCCGTTTTAAATCTTGGATCTGGTCTTGCAGCATTTGTTGGTCCAGCTATTGTCGCACTATTTATCGGTCCTGTCGGTGTCGGTGGCTTAATGTGGATCTTTGCTATCCTTTATTTTGTAGGCGCTTTCTTAACGAGATTTTTAGCGTTACCTGAGCAAACCACGAGTTATCAATCCACAGACCAACAGCAAAAACTGTCTGTTTAACTGAATAAAATATGCAGAGAACGCCTCACACGATGTGAGGCGTCTTATTGTTACTTTGTACTAGAGTAAGCTTTAACGTGAACCAGCTCACCCGTTTCAAATGATTCTTTACAAGCATATCCTAATAGTGAAGCCTGCACGCCATCTTTAGCAGTGATAGCTGGCTTGCTACCAGTTTGAATACAATGAATAAATTCTTCAACCTCTGACAAATATGCCTGTGCGAATCGTTCATTAAAATTAGATACGCACTCTTTCAGAGCACCCGCGTCGTTGAAAATGGTTACTGCATTCTTTTCAGGAACAGTACCAATTCGCAGACTTCCTTTTGTACCGATAATCTCTGTTTCAATATGATATCCGTGACGGCTATTTCTCCCTGCTGCAAAAAGACCCATCGTACCATTTGAAAACTTTACAAGAGCAGCTCCTGTTTCTGCATCATTTAACTCCGTGAATGCTGGGACTGAATAGGCTCCACCGATTGCCCACACTTGCTCCGCTTCAGCTCCAAGATACCATCTGGCAAGGTCAAAATCATGCACAGCCATATCTAAGAATATGCCCCCGCTATAGTTTTTTTGAGCAAACTTTAAAAATGATTCCAAACCTTCCGTAGGATCAAATCCGTAGCAACGAACCATCACAGGTTCACCTATTGCACCTTGTTCAATTTGCTTTTTGGCATATGCATATGAATCATCATACCTTCTCATGAACCCAAGCATAAATACTTTGTCTTGGTGGCGATTAATAATTGTCTCAATCTTTTCCACCTCTTCTAGGTAAAGGCCTAATGGCTTTTCACTAAATACGTGATATCCCGCTTCTAATGCTTGCTGAATTTGATCACAGTGGAAGTTAGAAGGTGAAGCAATAAAAATGGCATCAAGCTCACTGTTCTGTAGCATTTCTTCATAGGATGTATACGTATATGGAATGTTCCACTTATCACTTAGTTCGGCTAACTGTTCCTTATTTAAACCACAAATTGCTTTTAATTCACAGTTTGGAATGCGAAAAGCTAAATTCTCAGCATGCTGAATTCCAAGCCTGCCTAACCCTACAATTCCTACCTTTACTTTGTTCACAGAACCTCTCCCCTTTTACTCCAGTATGTTTTTAACAGACCCCCGCTCGACAAGCTCAGGAGTTAGCATAACCCTTTGTTTAATCGACTCACTTCCGTTAATTGTCTTTAAGAGCTGCGCAAACGTATATTCAGCCATTTGCGTAATCGGTTGCTCAATGGTTGTTAATCCCGGATCAGCCATTTCAGCATAGATCGTATTGTCAAATCCAATAACTGATAAATCACCAGGAATAGCTAACCCCTGTTTTCGAGCCTCATTCATAACTGCTACGGCAATTAAGTCCGTACAGGCAAAGACAGCAGTAGGTTTTTTAGGACCTGATAAGAGTTCACGCGCCGCTCTTTTGGCATCTTCAATAACTGAACGACAGCTAATTACATCACCGTCTTTTAAAAAAACCTGCTCTTCGTTTAATGCTTGTGTAAACCCATTTAGACGTGCTTTACTACTGCTACGATCTTGTTCCATAATAATAGCTATTTGACGGTGCCCTTTACTTGTTAAGTGGTCCCCCGCTAAATAGCCACCTCTTACATCATCTGTGGTAACCACATGAGTAGAGACTGATGGATGATCCACAGAAAACAGAACAAGCGGTAGTTCTCTGCTTACAATTTTATTTACTAGCTTAAAATTATTTAGCTCAGTGGCAACTACAATGCCATCTACCTGCTTTTTCAACAAGAGCTCTACATATTCATTTTCACGTTCTGGCTGATTATCAGTACTGCAAAGAAACAGCGTATACCCTGCAGATCGCGCGCTATTTTCAAAAGCACGCGCTACCTCTGCAAAAAATGGGTTTGAAATATCGGGTACCAGCACGCCGATTGTATACGTTTTCTTTCCAGTTAAAGCTGCCGCTACGCTACTTGGCTGATAATCGAGCTCTTCCATCACCTTGTGAACTTTTTTTCGCGTTTTTTCACCGATACGACCTGTTTCGTTAATAACTTTTGATACAGTGGCGATAGAAACTCCAGCTTTTTTTGCTACATCATAAATTGTTGTTTTCATTCTAGCTCTTCTCCTCTTAATCTTCTCTTTTAATTATCTTATCACGAATGAGTTGTTCATATCCTTTACAAGGCGCTTTCTATATGGATTCTTAACACGCCTGATTAAGAGTTTCTATCGCACATCAAGAGCTTAATACTGCTATTATTTTGAAATACTTTGTAAGAACTCTAGCTTTTCCTGAGCATTTTCTTTTGTGATAATATCGATCCCACTATCAATACGTTTTTCAATTTTTTCACCCTTAATTGTTTTCAGCGCATTTTCTACACCTTGATATCCCATATCATATGGACTTTGTGCAATCGTACCGGCCATTTTACCAGCAATGATTGATTCAACAGCTTCAACGGTTCCATCTGTACCAATTACAGGAATATCCCCTTTACCTTCAAGAGCACGTAAAGCCCCGAGTGCCATATCATCATTTGCAGAAAATACACCTTTTACATCTTTGTTTTTTTGCATAATGTTTTCCATAACAGACATCGCTTTTGTTTTATCACTATCAGCTGGCTGTTCAGCAACAATCTTCATGCCTGCCTTTTCAAGTTCTTCTTTCGCTCCTTTAATACGAGCATCCATTGCTGAGTTCCCAAGTGCTCCCGCAATTAAAGCAACGCTATCTCCTTTTTCTAGCATAGATGCAAGAAGTTTTCCTCCTTCTTGACCAGCCGTATAGTTATCTGTTCCAATAAACGCTGTTTTTTCATCAAAATCAGCATCTGTATCAATTAATAGTACCGGTAAATCACCTTGAGTTGCTTGCTTTAAGACAGGTACAACCGTTGAAGGCTGAGATGGTGACACTACAATTGCTCCCGGCATCTGATTGATGGAATCTTCAATCATATTTACCTGTTCAATAACTTGAGATTCAGATGCTGGCCCAACAATATTTACATCCACGCCTAGATCTTTTCCCGCTTCTTTCGCTCCCGCTTCAACGTACTTCCAATATGGACTACTCAGCGTTTTTAAAACGACCGTTACGCTTTCTTCTCCTCCTCCAGACGCTTTATCACTGCTGCACCCTGCTGCAACTAGTAACCCGGCTGCCATTGTTAACATCCCTAACTTTTTTAACCCTTTTTTCATCATCATTTCCCCCTTTAGAATAGATAACCAAAAATGTAAACGCTTAATTTTTTATGAACCCTTTTTGCTTTTTCTCTGTCTAAGTACGTCCACATATACGGCTGCGATAATGACGACTCCAATAACTGCCATTTGAAAATCAGCTGAAACATTGAGTAAGTTCAGGCCATTTCTTAACACAGCAATGATCATGGCTCCAATTAGCGTTCCCCATACAGTACCTACGCCTCCAAAGAAGCTTGCACCTCCGATAATAACGGCTGCAATTGCATCTAACTCGTAAGATAAACCAGCGAGCGGGAACGCAGAATTGACGCGTCCAACCATAACAAGTCCAGCCAGCGCTGCCATAAAGCCGCTGATTGTATAAACAATAATGAGAACGCGATCTACATTAATCCCTGATAAGTGGGCTGCTTCTTTATTGCCCCCAATTGCATAAATGTATCGGCCTGTTTGTGTTCTTGTTAAAAAGATGTGAAAAATAATGTACATCACAATGACAAGTAAAAAGCTGATTGGAATTGGGCCAATAAATTCTCTACCTAAAAATTGAATCATAAAAGGAAAGCCTGCAATAGGTGCTGCAGCGGTAATGATTAACGCAATACCACGAGCAATGTTCATGGTGCCAAGCGTTGAGATAAATGGATGAGGCAAGCGAAGTTTTGTAAGTAAAATTCCGTTTAACCATCCAAAGAATATACCAACTAATAAGCAAACAAGAATACCTAGAATTGGATTGAATCCCATCGTAACAGAGACAATACCCATGACCATAATTGAAACAGCTAATATTGACCCAACAGATAAATCAATACCTGCTGTTAAAATAGGTAAAAGCATTCCCAGTGCTAATAAAGCATTGATAGAAGACTGACGAGCGATATTCATAATATTATTTACAGTAAGGAATTTGTCAGATAGCAGTGTAAGAATACCGCTTAATATAATAAGACCGATTAAGGCACCAAACTTACCTAAAAAATGCTTAAATGACTTCTTTTCGCTGGGCGCTGGCTTTTTTTGAATAATAACTTCACTCATTACGTTCAGCCTCCTGTCGCTGCTTTCATAATTATTTCTTGATTTGCTTCTTGAATTTCTAAATCAGCCGTAAATTTACCTTCATTCATTACGAGTACGCGATCACACATACCAAGAATTTCTGGTAAATCAGATGAAATCATAAGAACAATCGCACCATTCTCTACAAGCTGATTCATTAAACGATATACCTCGACTTTGGCACCTACATCAATTCCTCGAGTCGGCTCATCAAAAATGAACACCTTTGCTTGTGTACAAAGCCATTTGGCAATAACTACTTTTTGCTGATTACCACCGCTTAGCTTACGAGCATGAAGCTCAATATTATCAGGACGTACCCGCAGTTCTTTAATATAGTTGTCTGCTGTTTTCTTAATGGTGTTTAAATTGATAAGATTATTTTTTTGTTTAAACATTTTTGTATTAGCTAAGGAGATGTTAAAATCTAGAGGTTGATCCAACAGGAGGCCCTCATTCTTTCGATCTTCAGTAATGAATGCAATACCTGCATTGATGGCGTCTTTAGGTGATTTAATATGAACTTCTTTCTTATCGATATATACGCTTCCGCTTTCTTTTTGGTCAGCTCCAAAAATCGCTCTAGCTAACTCTGTTCTTCCTGCTCCAACCAATCCGGAAATACCGACAATCTCGCCGTATCTCAGGGTAAAGTTCAGCTTTTCTTTAAAGCCTTTGACATGGAAATCTTTGATGCGAAACCCTTCATCTCCAAGTACAAACGACTGCTTTGGATATTTTTCATCTAACGTTCTTCCAACCATAAGCTCAATCCACTTGTCCGTTGTTGTTGTGCGAACTGGTAGCGTATCGATTTGAAAGCCATCTCGTAAAATGGTTATTCGATCACCCATCCGCTTAATCTCATCCAACCGATGAGAGATAAAAACAATTGCAATACCTTTTTTCGTAAGGCCTTCTACTGTTGAATATAGCTGTTCAACTTCTGTAGAACTTAGGCTGGCAGTTGGCTCATCCATAATGATTAACTTCGCATCTAAGGTAAGCGCTTTAGCAATTTCCACTAATTGTTGCTGACCAATCCCTAATTCACTGAGCTGCTTATCAGCAAGATCTGGGCTTTGTCCTAACATGGTCAAGTAGCGCTTTGCTTCTTCTCTCATTTGTTTATGGTTTAAAAAAGAAGCCTTTCCACGTTGCTTTAATTCCCTTCCAAGGAAGATGTTTTCATAGACTTTCAGCTGTGGAATAACGTTGAGTTCTTGATAAATTGTTGCGATGCCAAGCTTCATAGAATCCACAGGATTATTAATCTGCACATGCTTTCCTTCCCAGTAAATCTCACCTTCATCCTTTTCATAAGCCCCTGTTAAAATTTTAATGAGAGTTGATTTTCCAGCTCCATTTTCTCCTAACAGAACATGTACTTCTCCAGCTTTAACATTTAAATCAATGCCCTTTAAAACATGGTTGTTGGAAAAACTCTTTTTAATCCCTTTCATTATAAGCAACGCTTGATTGTCACCTATCATGTAAAGACCCCTTTCATCTCCTAAGTAAAGAAAGCGCTTTCCTAATTGATTTGAATTATAAATAGTTTTGTAGAGATTGGCAACAACTTTTTTCAGAAAATTTTATCTTTTTATAATTATAGGCATGCTCTCTCCTAATCAAATCTATATTCTAAGATATTAATTATTTTTTCACATACTATCCAAGGAGTTATGTATTAAAACATTCCTCATGCTTATCTATCGAAAACAAAAAGGCTATTCATTGTATAAAATAATAGTTTGTGAAAGAAAAGATATAAAAAAGCCACATGAAATTTTTTCATGTGGCTTTTCCAGATTGACGAGAACCTTACAGGTTTCTCGTCAATCTGCTCTTTTTTATATTGAGGTATTCTCTTAATTACATCGACAATTGTTTTTGCAATGGTCATAACCGTAAATAGTCTCGTGTCATTCTCCACTTCCATTTCTTTTTGGCTGCTTCCTGCTTTTACTGTCCAAGCTGTTGTTGCAGATTCTTTCTTTTCCACTTCCGTTCGCTTGAAAAAACTGCCCATCTCCCTCGCCTCACTTTTGTAAGTCCTCTTTCTATTTATTATAGCAAGGTTTTGTCCCTTCAACAGCTACCAAACCACTTAATAAAGCTCATATTCCTCAACGAATACCCCCAAAGCTCAACGATTCCCTAAGCTGGTGGTTCTTTAAAAATGTATCGATTGCTGCAGGACGATCTAGTAAATAGCCTTGTACTACCTTAATATCTAGCGCAAGTGCAATAGCCAAATCCTTTTCACACTCAATTCCTTCTAAAATGAGCGTGGTGTTTCCTTTATTATATTGTGATAAGCATTTCACCATTTCTTGCTTTTCTTTTGAATCAGCTAAACCCCTTGAAAAATAGCGATCTAGCTTAATAATGTCTGGCCGATGCTCCACAACGTGCTGAAGACTCCCCATCCCTGTTCCTACATCGTCTATAGCGATTTGAAACCCACATTGACGCAAATAGTTCAGCCCTTCTTTAAACAGTGGAGATGACCAGACACTGTGCTCAAATGGACTTTCATTTAGTTCGAATACCACGCGCTTGAAGATGCTTGGATACATAACTAATAAGTGCTGAATAAAAAAGTGAAACTGTTTATCTATTAAAGTAGATGGAAAAATATTCACAAACAGCTTTTCACCTTGTAAAATTTCAAATGGAAAACAATCAATGGCTCCTTCAATCGCCATCATGTCAAGCTGAGTCAGCTTTTTTTCTTCGTGCGCCTGTAAAAATACATCCATAATGGGTGCATGAGAATAATGTAATCTTAACAGTGCTTCAAACCCTACTTTACTCCATCTATTCACACTATAAATTGGTTGATAAACAAACGTAAATTGTTCTTTGTCAAATTGTTTTGAAAAATAATCTTCCATATTGCCCCCTCAGTTCTCTGCATAATTATTGCGTTTCGTACATTTTCTATCCTATATGTTAGTTAACTGTTTAATTAGCTATTATCTTATAAATCGGCAAAGCACTTGATTATTTTAACACAAAAAAACACCCATTTTTTTGGTAATGAGCGTTTTTTTATCATTTTTATATTTTACTCTTTCAAGGAGACTCTTTCTTTACTTCCCATCCATGCTTGCACCCATTTCACTAATTGCTGATCTTGATTTCTTCCTGCAATAACGGATAAACCAACAGGGAGTTGATTAACATAACCAGCTGGAATCGTAAGCTGTGGTAACCCGGCTAAACCAGCTAAGCACGTCATCTGCAGCGTATACAACCTTCGATTTTGAAGTTCTGGACCAACGGCATTCTTCAGAGGAGCTACTCCAGGAGCTGTTGGTAGCACTAAGATTGTTTGACCATCTAAAAGATGAGTAAGCTCTTTAGTAATCGTGTCACGAATTTGTTTAGCATCTGACATATCTTCTTCTTTTAATGTGCTGGCCCATTCAAAACGTTCGGCTACATCAGGACCAAATGTCGGGTTATATCGTTTAATCCATTCTCCGTGAGCACGCCAAATTTCAATTCCCTGCAGCGTGCGAAATGCTTCCATACATTCACTTAGCTTGTAAGAAAGCTGTAAATTCTTGTAGCTAACAGCGTGATCTTCTAATAGAACTTCTACTTTCTTACCGGCTTCCTCATCCGCTAGTTCAAACAAATTGTTTACTCCAACGACGTTCTCAAAAGAAGGTGCTGTAGCTTGAGACGCAAACAACACGGATGCAACATCAAGCATCGTGTTTATATCTTTTGCCATAAACCCTACCGTATCAAAACTGGGTGCTAACGGTATTAATCCTTTAACCGATAAGCTACCGTGCGTCGGTCTAAATCCATAAACCCCGCAATAGCTAGCTGGAATTCGTATCGATCCCCCTGTGTCCGTTCCAATTGCAAAATCGACGAGCCCAGCAGCTACCGCCACCGCTGAGCCGCTTGATGAACCTCCTGGAATTCGGTTGTGATTAATTGGATGAAGTGGCGTTCCATAATGAAAGTTTTCACCATTTAATCCATACATTAGCTCATCTGTATGCGTTACGCCCGTCAGCTTAGCACCTGAAGCTAACAAACTTTTAACAGCTTCAGCATGATCACTCGCTTGTTCATGGGTATGTAGCCAGTAAGGGTTTCCCGCACTAGCCGTATGTCCTTTTACATCAAATACATCTTTTAAAGCAAATGTTTTTCCACTTAACACTCCGTGATTCGTTGGCTCTGCGATTATTTCTTTATTAAGAAATGCATTCCATTTATCGTTCATCCTCACCGCTCCCTTTTCACTTATGTCTCTTTTAAGCGTAATAACTAGAAGGATGATTGGTCAACGAATGTGTAATAACTTCTGACAAATGTTAAAACACTGTAAGGATAACGATTAAAAATTGCTCTTTCTGTTTTAAACAAGGTAAAGTAATAGTAGCTTTGATTTTATACGCAAAGGAATAGAATACTATGTCACAACACACCATTTTGTATGCGTTTATCGTTCTTGCCATTATTTTAACAAGAGGCATTCCGTTAGCAGGCCGGCAAATGCACGGCCTTAACCAAGGTCTCACACACATAGGGCGCTATTTTTCTAATTTAAATACGCTTTTGCACGAGGATGGTCATGCCCTTATGGGGCTGATTTTCGGAAAAGGTGTAAAGCGAATCGAGCTATACACAAACACAGAAGGAGTAGCCATTACGTCGACCTATGCTGGTGCTCGCGGCTGGCTTCCTCGCGTTATTATTGCACTAGCCGGTTATCCTTTTAGTTCGGCCATGACGTATTTATTCTTTTATCTGCTTATACAACATCGCTACGACTTACTGTTTTATGGATTAGGGGGTATTTTATTATTCAATCTTCTTTTCTTAGTAAGAAATCGCTACGGAGTACTTTGGCTTGCGTCCATCCTTGTTATTTTAGGAGGGATTTACTACCTAAATTCCCCCGCTCTCGTTATGTATAGCATGATGTTTGTTGGAGCCATTTTGTTGGTTGAGTCTGTTTTATCAGCAGCTGTTATTTTTGTATTAAGCGTCAAGCAACCCTATCATGCCGGTGATGCAACCAGCTTAAAAGAGCTTACGATGATTTCAAGTCGCATTTGGGGACTTTTGTTTTTCGCTCAAGCTTTATACATCGCTTATTTAAGTATTACACTACTACACTAGAAAGGCTGGGGCATAAGTAATTCGGCTCATGATAAACCTGAACAATTGAGAGTTCCTCACTTTTAATGGTTCAGGTTTTTTGCTGATTGCGAAAACGATTTCATAAACAGAGTAGAATGGAGCGTAGGACACTCGACTCCTGCGGGAAAGAGAGGGAAAACTGAGATCCCACAGCGAGGAAGCTCAGGTTCCTCTCCGCGGAAAGAGAGTGGCCGTAGCGCAATGAAACGTGTTCTGACAACGTAAAGAAGTGAAAAAAGGGATTGTTCGTCGTTTTGAAAATTTGTTTTGTTATGTCGCACCCTCTTTTAACATTGATAAAAAGAAAAAAAAGCACCTTCCTCTTTTCTTTTTAGACTTTCTGTCAACTTCCCCTGTCGAACGCTTATCAAAAACCGACGTTAAAAATCTAGTTATTTTGACATAACCCCAAGAGAAAGATGTCGAAAATAGTGGGTTCATACAGAGAATTAGAGATGGATACTTCCTCCTATTTTGTATATATCTGGTATAATAATAGTTATTAAAAACTATTATAGTTTAGAGTTTTTTATGAAGGGACGTGATTACTTACACAAATACCTTAGTCCACTCTACTCCTAGAAATGGAGTGAACGTGATTTGTAAACATTCGCACCCTATACTCCTCACTTTATACACTTACGTTCATTCTCGCACTATTTTTACGCAACATATCACCTAGATATCGAAAAAAGCAAGCGCTATCTTTTTTTGAATTACTTGTAATTCAAAACGTGTAAACGGCCAAAAAATAAAAGGGGGATGGTCCGTTGGCAAAGAAAAAAACAAAGGTAAGTGTCTTATTTTTAGCGGTAATTTTAGTAATGGGAACTCTCTTCTTCAGCGCAAATAAAACAGAAGCTGCAGGAAGTACAACTCATTTCATCGTCATCAACAAAGCAAACAATCAATTAGCTTATTACAAGAACAACAAGCTCGTTCGTACGTTTTCAGTTGCAACTGGACGAACGAATTCACTTACACCAGAAGGTAAGTTCCGCATTGTTAATAAGATTGTAAATCGTCCTTATTATACGGGCAAAATACCGGGAGGAGATCCACGAAATCCATTAGGAAATCGCTGGTTGGGAATTAACGCTCGTGGTACAAATGGTACAACGTATGCTATTCACGGTAACAACAATCCTAGTTCCATCGGAAAGTACATAAGCAGCGGATGCGTTCGTATGTACGATAACGAAGTGGAATGGTTATTCAGTCAAGTAACAGTGGGAACTCCAGTCGTCATTACGAATTCATCAAAATCATTTGACGCAATTGCGGCAGCTAATGGATACAAAGTATCTGGCAGCAGTCAGCCTTCCCAGCCGGCTATTAGCGGTCTTAAAAAAGGAAGCCGTGGCAATGAAGTGCGCACGCTTCAGCAAAAGCTCACTTCTCTTGGTTATGATACAAAAGGCGTGGATGGAATTTTTGGAAACAATACAGACACGGCTTTAAGAAGATTCCAAAAAGATCGCGGCTTATCTGTTAACGGCGTGGTTGACTCAGCTACCCAAAAAGCGCTAAACGGAGCAAAACCAGGCGTCAAACCACCAGCAACAAGCACTGGTTTAAAGAAAGGAAGCCGTGGTAACGAAGTGCGTGCTCTTCAACAAAAGCTTACCTCTCTTGGCTTTAGCACAAAAGGAATTGACGGCGTATTTGGAAATAATACGGATGCTGCTTTGCGTCAGTTTCAAAAAGCTCGCGGACTATCTGTCACTGGAGTCGTTGATGCTGCTACGCAAAAAGCGTTAAACGGAACAACAGCTAGCAAGCCTTCTTCACCCAGCAAAGGCCCTAGTTTAACGTCAGGGCCAATTTTGAAGCTTGGTAGCAAAGGAGATGCAGTTAAAGCACTTCAACAAAAGCTTACTTCTCTTGGCTTTAACACTCAAGGTGTGGATGGTATGTTTGGTTCTAATACCAGCGCTGCTGTTCGAAAGTTTCAAAGCGCAAACGGCTTAGCTGCTGATGGAATTGTTGGTCCAAACACGTATAAAGCTCTTTCTTCTAAATAATACGATTAATCAAAGAGGCTGGGACATAAGTAATTCAGCCAATGATAAACCTGAACGATTGAGAGTTCATAACTTTTAATCGTTCAGGTTTTTTGCTGATTGTGAAAAACAATGTTGGAAACAGGGTGGAATGGAGCGTAGGACACTCGACTCCTGCGGGAAAGAGAGGAAAACGTGAGATCCCGCAGCGCAATGGAACGAACGTGTTCAGACAAACCAAAGAGATGGGAACAGCTAGTGTTCGTCTCTTAGAAGCAATCATTTTGTTATGTCCCAAACTCTTTTTCGTGTTCTCTATGTATAAACCTTTACTGTAACTAGCATAATACAAGTGAATATGGAAGTTTACAAGTGCTACTCATTCCACATAACGAAGGTGTTGTTTATCGCCTGCAAAGTCTTGACATACTCTTTTTTCAATTGTGACAAAAGACACCTAGATTCACGAAACAAGTCGAAACTGTTTATGGTTAAGTCTTTTTTTCTAAAGCTTTATTTTCACAATTTCTTCAAATGTCTGCACCGAACGCTGGCGAACTTTCAAAAAGGAGAAGAACAATGGAGAATTTACGAAAAAGCTTAGGTTTTAACACGATGCTTGTCATTATCTCTCTGAGCATCCCGCTTATTTTAACGCAAATTTATGTGTCTCCCTTAACCGGTTGGACACTGCTTATCTTTAGTCCATTTGGAACGATTATTGGTGCGGTTAATCTATTCAAGCACCATATCTATACAAGCCAATAACAACCTCCTTGAAAAAGAAGGTTGTTATTTTTATACTAGCAAACGCTTATGAATCCAAATGGCTGCTTGAACCCCTTCTCCCATAGCTACTGCTGCTTGTTCTGAATGAGCAACTAAATCTCCAGCCGCCCACACGTTTTCTACGTTCGTTTCTTTCGTTCGATGATTCGTTAATACATGGTTATTCTCTGTCGTATAAACACCTAGCTGTTCTGCTAAATGACTTTGCACTTTGTTGCCACCTAATGCTAAAAAACAATGATTGGCATGAATTATTTCACCACTTTGCAATTTTATTCCTTTAAACTGACTTTTCTCTTCAACCAACACTTTTTCAATTTGTTCGTTTTTATACGTTAACTCTTGCTCCTGAAGTTTTCGCTTTGTCTTAGTAGGCAAGACCTTCATTTCTTCATCAACATAAACAACATCCTTTGTCCAATGAGTTAATGTACAGGCAAGGTTGGCTCCCGCTTCTCTTCTACCAATTACAATTACTCGACTGTCTTTTACTTCATAGCCATCGCAGTCTGGACAAATATAAACGCTAATGCCAAGACAACCAATCAGCTCTGGAAAGCTTGGCAAGTGATCTTTAATACCCGTGGCTAACAAAACTGTTTTACATTGATAGCATTCACCAGATTTTGTGTTTAAAATGATACCTTGGTCTTGCTTAGCTGCTGATATCACGTAGTCTGCTACAAACTGCACGTCATAACGCATAGCTTGCTTCTTCCCACTCAACCTTAATTCTTCTCCACTTACACCTTCTGGCCATCCTAATAAATTATGATATCTGTTACATAAATTTGAACGACCGTCATTGGAATCAATCACTAAGGTTTGATGACAGTACCTGCCAAGCTGAATCGCTGCTTGGAGACCAGCAATTCCGCCTCCAATAATAATGCAATCATAATAGTTCTCCAATGCTATTCGCCCACCTTAAAATTTTTTACCAGTAGTAATATGCACTTTTACGACTGAAATTATGAACCCACGAAAAAAAAGCAGCGTCGATTCGCTGCTTTTAATGAATAAAAATCCCCCCATGACTTTCTACCGCGTGCTTTACCACATAATATAAGCCTCGCTCGAACTCTTTGTTCATTTTTGTTTGAAGAAACCTTTTTACATAGTAACCCCATTCTTCACCTTTTGTACGTTGAACCGCTATCCACTCCTTCATGTCTTTACTCGTTACCTCATCTGAGACGTACGCTTGAACCGCTGAGAAAAGAGAAGTCGCTACAGCTTGGAACGTCCGCTGACGATCGGTGGCTGAATGATAAGAAGTCGACCATCCTGAAGGCTGGGTGACAAATCCGTAATAAAGCGCGGTCGCTAGTTGGCTGGTCAGCTCCTCATGAAATGTCTTATCGCTATCGTCAGGAAGACTTGAATGCAAATGGTTAATGGCCTGCGTTATGATTGGAGGAGCTAATATACTAAGATAAATAGGATTAAGCTCTGCACCAACTTGTGTTTGTGCGGTCCGAGCTTGATTTACATAAACCATTTCGGACAACTTATGATCATCTTCATCGCTTCGATTTAGATTGGAAACCAAATCTACATCGGCAGCCGTGAGGTAATAAGAAAGTTGAGTAGCAACTACTTGTTCTTCTCGCTGAATACATCCTTGGATTGCTGCAGATAAACGGTGCTTTTTCGCTCGTTCTTCGGCGTACCTTTCACCTTGTAAACGCTCAGCATGGGTAAAGAGCAGCTGTAGCTTATTTCCGTACCCATATGCAATTAGATGTTTTAACGTATCAATCTTTATTTCGCGTGAGGCATCGTGAGTATATATAATATGATCCGCTTCTTTCACTTGATCATAAAGACTGGTTCCTCTTCTACTATCTTGGATGACAATAAGCTGTTCTTTTACTGAAGGAATAGTGGCATGGATAGACGTAATAAGAGGATAGCAGCTCGCTCCATCTGCTTTTTCCGCTTCCGTCGTTAAGCGATGTAAGGCCGTAAAGTAATGAGCCCGACTTTCCGTTGAAATGAATGCAAACTGAGGCCAGTCATCAATTCCATATGACCAAGTAAAATCACACTTTTCTTTAAATGATCTTTCAATACATGTTAAAAGCGTTTCAATTAGCTGCCGGCACTCTGCTTTTTGTAAAAACAGCTGTTCAAAATCCTCTGTTACTTCCTTGCTTTCTTCTAAAACCGCACTTGCGATACTTTTAATGGATTCAACATACTGAAAAACTCGCTTTGTGCTTTTGGCAGTGGAAGCTTGTTCTGTAAAATAACGAGGACCATACGGAACCTCTCCAAATAAAGCTTCAAAGTGTAGCTCGGGGTTTCCGTGCACAAGTGCAAATGCAAGGTCGTAGTCCGTGCCTCCATTTGCATAAACCAAAGCACTTTCAATTAAAGATTTTTCAAGGTTTTCATATACTTCTTGGCGTGATCGGAACGACACCCTTGCTTCATAGGCAGCACTATGCGTCATCTCATACACCGCATCGTAACTTGCTTTTCGGAAACGAATGGGAAACTTTTCGCGCGCAGGGTGAATACCAAAAACAGCACGAACGATGGATGTTTTCCCACTTTGCGCTTCTCCGATTAGTGAAATCTGATAAGCATCCGGACTTTTGTTCACTGTTGGAGTATCTGGCTCGTCCACTTCATCATAAAATGCGTTCACCACGCGCTGGTCGTAGCGTGCTTTCGCTCGTCCTTTTACAGTGCTTGTCCAATACTCTTCTATACGTAACAGTTCATTCAGCTCTTCAACAAGCACATCTACTTCTTCTTGTTCATCACATAGATAACGCTTGACAATCGGATATTTCTGTCCGTTTTTATCTGTCTGAAACGGATGTTGAAATAGTACACACCATCCTTTTCGACTAACGGATGGGAATGCTTTTGCTCGAAAAAACTTCATTCTATCTCCCCACTTTCTATCGAAAGACCTTATAGTTGAAATGTATGGGACGATAGAAGTATGTATGTCTGTAATTTTCCGAATAAAGGAAGGATTTTTCTAACAAAGAGCGAACCTTTGTTAAAGAGGTGATGAGAGCATGTTAACAAAAATTATAAAAGGCAGCATACCGATGGATAAAAAGGGGTCATTTTCCTATGCTCAACAGCATTGGGCAGCGCTTGCCCATGTCGATGGTTTTATTGGACAGCTAGGGGGATGGAATGTTGAAGATGAAACAGATACGTGCATTATTGCATTATGGAAAGATGAAGACTCTTACCAAGAGTTTATGAAATATACGCACGACTCTATTTTCTACAGCAGCAACCAAGATCAAACCTATACGGCGCTTGATGTATCCATTTCAAACCCTTCACAGTTTATCGGCGGTCGCTACAATTATTATCGAAGCAGCGCGATGGAAACACGCTATTTAATGAAGACGGAAATTGAAGTGGACTTTTATGATCAAAAAGATGTAGAAATGTTAGTGCAAAGCTTAGTAAATCCTTCATACAGGTGCTTATCTCATATCGTTGCTCCGCTAAAACATAATGACATAACTATTTTTACGCTTTACAGCGCAGCGTGTCCAACGAAAACAGTTGATACGCTTGTCCATCCTAACGTTTTGCAAGCTCGCCAGTACATATACAAATTAGAACAGAATTGGAACGTTCTATCTCGTTAAAAACTAAAAGCTATGGCATCTGCCATAGCTTTTTATGGTGTTATCATATGGACTTGCTGATTACGGATTGTAATGACTCGACTTGTCATATGATTAAACAAACCATTTTCAACTACTCCTGGTATCATATTAAGGGCTACTTCTAGCTCACGAGGTCGTTTAATTTCTTGAAAGTGACAGTCCATTATATAGTTTCCATTATCCGTAATAAAAGGCGTATGGTCTTCTAACAATCTGAGCCGTGGTACACACCCAAGGTCTCTCATATGTTTAGCCGTCATTTCCCATCCAAAACGAACTACTTCTACCGGTAAAGGAAACGCACCAAGCGTTTGAACTAGTTTCGTTGAGTCCGCAACGACAATGAACTGTTCAGATGCTTTGGCGATTATCTTTTCACGTAGAAGTGCCCCACCTCCACCTTTTATGAGTGCAAATTGATTGTCCACTTCGTCTGCTCCGTCAATGGCAAGGTCTAGCTTGTTAACGTCTGCCAGCGTCACGAGAGGAATACCGATTTGGCGGGCAAGCTTTTCTGTTTCTTTCGAAGTGGGTACTCCTTGTATGCGAAGGCCGTTTTTTACTCGTTCACCAAGCTTTAAAATTGTGTAATAAACGGTTGAGCCTGTTCCTAGACCAACAATCATGTCGTCTTTTACAAACTCAGCAGCTTTTTCACCGACCGCTTGTTTTTCAACCATAAGCGTATCTCTCCTTTATAATATTCCTGAAAATAAGCGCGCGAAGGATTCTTTTGATCGCTCTATAAGACCTCGCTTATAGAAAGCAACGGGCTTAATAAGTTCGCTGTCTTCCATATCTTCTTCAAAGTGTTTAATTAAATCTTGAATAGCTTTTGAATTCATTAAAAAAGCGTTTACTTCAAAGTTTAAGTGAAAGCTTCTCATATCCATATTGGCTGTTCCAACAGAAGCAAAATCGTCATCAATAATGACAATCTTTTGATGCATAAAGCCTTTTTGATAAGAATAAATTTCGATTCCGGAACGAATGAGTTCTCCAAAGTAAGACCTTGTTGCGTACTGAGTAAGAAAGCCATCATTAATTTCCGGTACCATGATTCGAACGTCAATACCTTTTTTAGCAGCAACTCGAAGCGCTGTTCGAATCGTTTCATTTGGAACTAAGTAAGGAGTTGAAATCCAAATCGATTTTGTGGCACATGCAATCATAGCGTAATAGTATTCGCTCATATTTTCATGGGTATCAGGCCCAGTCGCAATAATTTGTGTAAAACCATCTCCTGAAGTGGAAACCGCCTTTGTGTAGCGCTCTTCAATAATTAAATTTTCTCCGGAAACATACTCCCAGTCAAATAAAAAAACTGCATGAAGAGTTTGTACGGATTCTCCTACTAGTTTTAAATGTGTATCGCGCCAAAAACCAATTTCTTTGTTTTCTCCCAAGTATTCCATACCGATGTTTAAACCACCGACAAAGCCAACTTCACCGTCAATGACAATGATTTTACGATGATTGCGGAAGTTAAACTTTTGATTAAAAAAGCCGCTTTTAATCGGTGAAAAGGCATAAACTTTAACCCCACTGTCTCTTAGCTCTTTAACATCCGAGCCTGATAGTGAGATGCTTCCAACGGTGTCAAAGGTAAAGCGAACTTCGACACCTTCTTTTGCCTTTTCAATCAGCAAGCTCATGATTTCTTTTCCAAGCTTATCAGAGTGAATCATATAATATTCCATATGTATAAAGTGTTTTGCATTCTTTAAACTTGCCGTTATTTCTGAGAAAGTTTCCTGTCCGTTTTTTAGAACTCGTGCTTTTGTGCCGTTGTTTACTTTTGTAAACGAAACTCGCTCCGAATACTCAGCAAATGAGCGTTGATGAGGGCTTAGAGAAGACAAGTCTATCTTTGCTTCTTTTTCTTTTTCCGTCATGCGTTTGAGCGTTTCACGGTTGTTCATTCTCTTTGATTTAAATAAGTAGCCTTTAAGGTACAGCTGACCTGAGTATAGATAAAAGATGTAGCCCACAACAGGGAAGAAAAAGAGAACATACATCCAAAGTAGCGTACTATGAGGCGTCCGATTTTCGAGCATTAAGGAATAGATGCTGATGAAGATGAGCACTGCATATAAAGTAACTAGCGCGATTTTCCATTCTTTCGATAAATCTGTAAAGAAAAAAAGATAGGAAGATACGAGCATAATAAATAAAAAGATAAAGTCGACTCTTCTTTTTTTCATTGTGTATTCTCCAAACTATTGATTAGTTACTTTTGTATTCCCTTTTATGCATATGTTTAACCCTTGTAGAATCAGCATTTCCATCTGAGCATAAAAATACTCTTAACAAGAACCGTTCTTTCTTAATTAGCAATTAAAAAAATACTCTCTGCTTGGCATGGTTGCCACTGAGGACTGTTTAATGAGACTTCCTATACTCAACTCGTCAGGAATCTTCCTTTTTACTAGAAAGCTAAGTTGAAACATATGTTAAAATGAGAATTATGCAATTGGAGAAAGTTGGTGAATATAGAATGGATCGATATGATCGTGCCTTTGGAGTATATGGCATTTGTATACAAGATGGAGAGATTCTCGTCATTCGCAAAAATCGCGGACCTTATATTCATCGTTTTGATTTACCCGGTGGTCAGCTTGAGCATGGCGAGACGCTAGTAGATGCGATGCAGCGAGAGTTTTTGGAGGAAACAGGTTTTGAAGTGAACATTACGAAACAAGCAGGTACAGCTGATTTTCAATATCCTTGCCTCTGGAAAGAGTTTACTCATGTTCACCACATTGCGGTCTTTTATCATGTAGTGATTAAAGGCGGAGAGCTAATACATATGCCGAGTCAGTTCGAAGGACAAGATGCAGCTGAAGCACTGTGGATTCCCATGGAAAAGTTGGATAAAAACAACGCTTCTCCTCTCGCCTTAAAAGCCATTGAAGCTCATTCTCTTTCAGCTTGGCCACATCAGCCAGAAGTCTATGATAGCTGGAAGCTAAAGAAAACGTTTGAAGAGTAATTAGATAAGGGTATGATAGTGATATTGTTTGACTTATTTATTTGGAGGTAATGAAGTGTCAAAAGCAAAGAAGTTTCAATTTTGGACGATTCAGCTTGTGCTAATCGCATTGTTCATTTACATTTGTACGAAAATTTCATTTGTATTTGAACCAATCGTTGTCTTTTTCACAACGCTCTTTTTCCCTATTTTAGTATCTGGATTTTTATATTTCTTATTTAGTCCTATTGTCTTTTTCCTTGAAAAAAGGAAAGTACCAAAAACGATTGGGATTCTCGTATTGTACGCCGTTTTTATTGGCGTGATTTCGCTCGCGATTGGAACATTAGGCCCAGCTCTTTCAAAAGAAGCTAATCAGTTTGCCGATAAAGTCCCAACTTACGTAGAAAAGAGCCAGGAAGCGATTAATAATTTATCAGAAACAAAAGGATTCCAGTGGATTGTTGAGCAAGAATATGTATCAATTGAAAAGATTGAGGATTCCCTTGCAAATTTTTCATCTACGCTTACCACTGGTGTCACGAGCAGCTTATCAACTATTTTTAGCGTTTTGACTAACATCACGCTTACAGTTGTGACCGTGCCGTTTATTTTGTTTTATATG
The DNA here is from genome assembly GCF_001614195.1 of Bacillus sp. VT 712. Taxonomy (NCBI): domain Bacteria; kingdom Bacillati; phylum Bacillota; class Bacilli; order Caryophanales; family Bacillaceae; genus Bacillus; species Bacillus sp. VT 712. The sequence continues at coordinate 67,519 of NZ_LWBK01000024.1, forward strand.
TTAAAGGACGGACATAGCTTACCTAAGTACATCGTTAAGCTTTTCCCACCATCTTATCGTGATGAGGGTCTAAAGATTTTAGAAGAAACGAAAGAAACGGTGGCTACTTATATTCAAGGTCAAATGCTTGTTGCACTGTTCGTTGGTGTGTGTGCATCCATTGGTTACTTAATTATTGGATTGCCGTTCGCACTCGTACTGGGCTTAATTGGTGCCGTAACAAATATCATTCCATACTTAGGTCCATTTTCCGGAGCTGCTCCGGCTGTTGTTATCGGAATCTTAGACTCTCCTACAAAAGCACTTTTAGTTATTCTTGTTATGGTGATTGTTCAGCAGCTGGAAGGAAACGTTATTTCACCTCTTATTATGGGTAGAAAGCTAAACATCCACCCGCTGACCATCATTTTACTGCTCTTGGTAGCTGGAAACTTAGCAGGAATTTTAGGAATGATTTTAGCCGTACCGTTCTATGCGGTTGTTAAGACATTAGTGCTTAATATCGTTCGTTTAATCAAGTTACGATCAAGGTCCAAAACAGACCCCGAGGCCTATAGCTAGAGCAAAAAAACAGGACGCGTGTTCTGTTTTTTTATTTGACTAAATTTGTTAAGTCATGAATTACACGATTAGGCGTTAATTCACGATGCTCCGGCACTTGATGATCACGGTTTACCCACACAGTTGAAAATCCGTAATTCTTTGCTCCAGCAATATCCCACGGATTTGATGATAAGAAAAGCACTTCGTCACGTTCCACTTCTAGCTTATTCGCTGCGTAGTGATAACTAGCCATGGACGGCTTGTACTGTTTGATTTCGTCAATAGAAATGACATCATCAAATAAAGGTGCTAACCTGTGGTGAGCTACGAGTGGATCAATCATATGCTTAGGTCCATTTGTAAAGATGGCAAGCAGATGTCCTTTTTCTTTTAAATACGCCAGTACTTGTTTCACTTCAGAGTACAGGTTAAGCTTGAAATAAGCATGAAGTAACGCTTCTTCACTTTCAGGTGTTACTTTCTCATCCACAGCATCTATAGCATAGCGTAATGATTTTTTTGTGAGTTCATAAAAGTCAACATAGCGGTCCATAATTTGGCTTTGCATCGCATATTCGATTTGTTTTTGGCGCCACAACTGACTTATTTTTGTTCCTTTATCAGGATAGTATTCTTCACATGCTTTAATCACGGTATGTACATCAAATAATGTTCCGTACGCATCAAATAAAATGGCTTTAAACTTCATTATCAGACCTCCTCCCTTATTCATTGTACCCCCTCTTTAAAAAACATAACGGAGTTTCAATAAAAAAAAGCACATGAGTTCATATGCTTTTTCACTGATTATAATCCCATGCAACGGTCCATTCTCCTTCATTTTTAACTGCGAATACATATTGGTCAATGGAGAAGTTCCCATATTTCCCTTTATAAACTTGAATCACTTTCATTTGATAAACGTCTGTTAACTCTTCGCCATCCGCTGTCATTTTCCATGTATCTAGTTTTTCCACTTCCGTAATGTCATAGGAAAATGTTTCGACACCAAAGTGATTAAAAAAAACATGAGCACGGTCCTGAATATAGGCACCCTTCTCGAAACGAACTTTCATAGCGGGATGAAAGGATTCCCACGAATCTGAGAAGTTTCCTTTTTGTTCAAGGTCATAGAATTCTTCAATCGTATTTTTAGCATGATATGTGGAAGAGAAAAAGGTAAATTGAAATCCCAAAGCACCTATAGTCAATACGGCTACGAGCCCTACAATGACGAGCATTAGTTTAATGAATCGCCTTCGCTTGTTATACAAACCCTCTGCTCCTTCGCAAATTGTAGTTTTATTTTCTACTATAAAGCTTATTCATTAGAACAAGCATTTAGCACATTTAATAAACGTAGAGTAATACGAGACTTCGTTTGATAATTTCTCTCTGCTTAGCATGATTTCCATTCCAGATTGCTCCCTTTCCGCAGGGCGAGCGCTGAGCCTCCTCGTATACTGCGGGGTCTCATCTCGCTTATTAGTCCCGTAGAAGTCTCGCATCTTCCATTCCAATCATGGGCTTTTGATAAGAACTGGTCTATCTTCTAATACTTTAAAAAGCACTCTTCTCAACTAGTACAAAGAGTACCTCTTTTCTATCTAACTTTCATCATTTCTGACGTCCTAAGCTTTATTTTCTTCAAATGTTGGAACAAATTTATTTAATCAATAAAAGAGAAACACAAAACTAAAAAAAAACCACTTGTCAGTGGTCAGATTGACGAGAAACCTGTAAGGTTCTCGTCAATCTGAGGCTCTTTTCATTTTTTATAGTGAAACAAGTAAATATTTCACAAACAAATCGTCGTTTTCCATAAAAATCGCCCATTACCTGACCTGTTTTGGTCAGGTAATGGGCGATTTTTTTCATGTTTTGACAAGCTGCCGTCAGATACGCCTGCATCTGGACAGACTTCAGCCCTCGATACCGGGCATATCGATACCCATTTAGCTCTTTTGCGTCGGCAAAGCTACGCTCAATCGTCGTGCAACGCATACGATAAAGTTGTTTACCTGCTTTTGTGCGCTTATTTAGACGCGCTTGTTCTTTGAATCTCTCCCAAATGTGACGTGTCACCACGCGTTGTTTTTGGGAAGCGGAAAAACAACCGTCTCTCATTGGACAAACGGCACAATCACTTGGATTTGATTTGTAGGTACGATCTCCTGTGCGACTGGTAGTCGCATACGATAAAATGCACCCCATTGGACAAGCGAATACATCTTTTTCCTGTACGTAGTGAAACAGACGTTTTGGCACGTCTTTGTTTGACGATCCAAAACGCCGATAGCCCATCACCATAAAAATCCCTTTTTCAGAAAGGCGTTTACAAATATGGCTTGTAAAATACCCGGCATCTAATGCAACAGCTTCAACAGAAAAGCGAAACTTTTTTATTTGTATGTCAAGGCGGTCAAGATAAGGAACAGAGTCAGCCACATTGCCAGCTGTAATACAGGTGTCTGTAATAATATTATGTTTGACATCCACCGTTCGATGATCTAAATAATGAAAGCCATCTGGCTTTCCATCTCTCATCATAAAACCACTATCGGGATCCGTTGTACTGATGCGGGTTTGTTTTTGTAAGGCAACGCCTTCCTTTCGAGGACTTAGTTCTTTTTTCCGTTTTCAAGACGATCTTCGTTGACGGCTGCTTCTAACTCTTCCATATACGCTTGTCGGCGGGACTTCTTTGGTTGTTTTTCATATTTATGTTTATTTGCATTCGCTTTGATATGAGTCGAGTCTGTCATTAAAGCACGTCCACCAACCATGCGATGTTCTATCGCCTGGCGAACAATTTCATCAAAAATGTCTTCAAAAATCGTCGTATCTAAAAAGCGTGTTCGGCGATTAAAACTAATCGTCGAATGGTGAGGAACGGCATCCGTTAACGATAAGCCTAAGAACCATCGATACGCCACATTCGTTTGAATTTCTTTGGCAAGTTGACGTTCGGAACGAACGCCATAAAAGTAACCAATAAACATCATTTTGAATAGCGTAATGGGATGAATGGAAGGACGTCCATTGTCTTCACAATAATAAGGAAGAAGCTTTTCTTCAATAAAGCTAAAATCAATTGTCGCTTCAATTGTACGCAAAAAGTGATTGGCAGGAACTAAATCTTCTACAGAAACCATCACTTGTTCATCTCGATGATTTTTAAGTGCACCCATCATGTTTCATCAACTCCAGTCTTTTTTTATCAGTGTTACCACTGATAAAAAAAGACTGACATAAAAAAGCTGTTGAGAACAAAGTTTCTCAACAGCCTGACCACTTGTCAGTGGTCTTTTCTACACAATTTGAAACGCCATCTGCATGGCTGCCAGAAATCCAATAAATACGAGAAACGTCACAAGGCCTTCTTTCCAGTCAGGTCTATCTCCTCGAACAAATTTTGCGATGTCGTATGAAAGCATCGCGGCTAAGAATATGGATAGAACAATATAAAACGGCTCCATTTTCTTCCCCCTTTTCCACTTTGTTTTTAGCGTTCGTTAGTCGCCTACACTTTTATAGATTAGCTGTTTTAGATAGGCGTTGTAAAGAATAGGGGTTTGAATGACTTTTTTTCCTAGTGCGGGCATAGACTACTTAAAAGCATGAAAGGATGACGCAGGATGGTTGCATTTAATCCTGAAGAGTTTAGCGTTACATACCGACACGGCGCAACTCCTACCCAGCCTTTTTTTAAAAGGCGCTATACGCTGACTTATGTCTCTGAAACGGATTCCCTGTATTTAATTATTGGAGCTTCATTTGCTAAAGACATGCTCAACGAACAGCGAAACGAACTTTTTGGGGAATGGGTTCATTACAAAGATACAACCGCTCTTTACGTATACGTTTTCATTGGTGATCACCATACTGATAAATCGATTCAAGCCATTCGATACGCTATTTTCAATAAAGAAATGCCGGTGCTTTTAACTGCTTTACGATACGGAGATCATTTCTTCTTTAGGCAAATGCTTGACTTGGACCACGCTCCGATTTACGTTCATTATCATTCAAATTATTCAGAGTTTCATACGATCCGCTACATGGAAACTCCATCCGTCTACGAAACGATAAAAAGGTAGCCCCTGCTACCTTTTCTTAGCTATGCTTCCACACACCGTTTCGGCGAGAATCACCGACACCTGTTATCCTGCCGTTACCAAGATCTTTCACAAGCAGCTGAATGCCTCCGTAATAGACGTCGCTTGTTTTGCTTTGTACGTCAAAAGCACTCATCTGCTCAATTACTTCTTCAGGCGTAGTTGGCTCGATATAAAGAGTATCTTGATCAAAGATAAAGCGAGGCGTTTCAACCGCTTTTTCCAACCCTTCTCCTCCTTGAAAATGGCGGGCTAATACTTGATTTAACACCTGTGGAATACGAGTTCCCCCCGGCGTTCCTACTCCCATTACCCATTCTCCTTCCTTGCGGATAATTAAAGGAGATGTAAACGTTCGGGCTCTTTTCCCAGGCTCAGGGTTATTTACGCCGATTGAGCCATACGTATCAGCATTATTATTAAGAAAAAAGCCATCTACTTGCTTACCTAACCCAAAAAAATTGCTTAGCGTATTGGTCGTGGATACGGTCGTACCTTCCTTATCAATAACGACAAAATGAGTCGTACTTTCATGTTCTTGGTCTGCACCTTCCACTTCACGTTTTTCTGAGTTTTCTAATAAACTTTCAATGTATTCATCGCTAAGGAAACGCTCTACATCCTGTGGGTAAAAAGCAGGATCGCTAATCTCTTTTACTCGGTCAGCGTACGCTATTTCTTTAATTTTCTTAATAGCCTTATAGTCGACTTTTCGCTCGTTTATGTTAACGTTTTCTTTCTCCATCATTTTTAACATTTGAATAACCGTAATACCTGAAAATGGAGGTGGAGCCGCAATGATTTCATTTCCTTTGTATGTTGAAACAACCGGCTGTCTTTCTTCCACTTCATATTCTTGCAAATCTTCTAGTGAAATGCTTGTTTCTTCTGCTAGACGATTGGCAATGTCCTTTTGATAAAAGCCAGCCGCTCCGTTTTGTTTAATATACGTTAACTGTTCAGCAAGCTCAGGCTGCTTTAGCTCCTCTCCTGCTTTTATAGCTTCCCCCCTCGGAAAGAAGCTTGATAAATTGCTGACGTCCATCCGTCCACTTGCGTAAAATAATCGGCTCGCTAAGAGTTCGTCTACTTTAAATCCTTTTTCGGCATACTCAATAGCAGGATCAATCAACTTTGTCATAGACGTTGTTCCATATTTTTTATTCACATATTCCATTCCTGCTACAAAGCCAGGAACTCCCGTTTTTCCTTCCAAAGAGCTAGGTGCTACTTCGCGGTAATCAATGAAGGTCGGTTCTTCACCTTCTTTGGCAATAAGCATGCCGCCACCGCCACCAATTCCAGAGCCGTACGGTTCGACAACGCCTAGCGCGTAAGATACAGCAATTGCTGCATCTACAGCATTACCTCCATCTTTTAGTACCTTCATACCTACATCAACTGCAATGGGGTTGGAAGAGCTAACTCCATAAGATGAATCTCCATTGCTAAATAACGGCGTGTTATTTTCATCGTGATTACGAACAAACCATACTGAAGTCGCAATTAATACACATAAAGAAACTCCTCCTATAAGAGCTCTCCGTTTATTCCACATGCTGTTCACTTCTTTCTTTGTTGTGTGTAGTATAAAAAAGAGTTTGGGACATAACAAAATGATTGCTTCTAAAAAACGAACAATAGATGTTCCCATCTCTTTGGTTTGTCTCAACACGTTCGTTCCATTGCGCTACGGCCACTCGCTTTCCGCGGGGAGGAACCTGAGCTTCCTCGCTGCGCTGCGGGATCTCCGTTTTCCCTCTCTTTCCCGCAGGAGTCGAGTGTCCTACGCTCCATTCCACCCTGTTTCCAACATTGTTTTCACAATCAACAAAAAACCTGAACGATTAAAAGTTATGAACTCTCAATCGTTCAGGTATAGTAAGGACTGAACTACTTATGTCCCAGCCTCTTTTAATCACGCTAACCGACGATGATTTACTTACTTGTTTAAAGATAATGAAGGTTGCTCAGTCGTTGTTTGCTGTTCAGTTTGCTCCATCATTTTTAAGTTCTTTTCAATTTTTTGTTCTTCAATTGTTGATAAAGTTGTTGGATGCTTTAAAGCTCCTAACGTAACCACAACTCCTGCTACGATAACAACTGGGGCTACTACTCCTACAATACGTTTAACTACCATGATTATTCCTCCTCAATTATTCTGTACTTTTATCCCACAAACCATGCCTTCTTTTATCTGCGCTTCCTGAAATCGTATACTCATTTCTATCTTGAATGAGGGCTTGTACCCCTCCGTAAAACATCGGATTATCGGTTTGTTTCACATCATATCCGTACGTTTTCAATCGATCTTTCACATCATTTTCAAGTTCTTTTTCAGAATATAGCTTGTCAGAATCAAAGATGACGCGGCTTGACTGCACTGCTTTATCAATCGATTGACCACTGTCAAAATAGTTGCCTAGCACCTGCGTTAACACCTGTGGAATTCGGTTCCCTCCAGGTGTCCCGATTCCCATTACCCACTCATCTTCACCGCGGATAATAGTGGGCGCTGTGAATGTACGTGGTCGTTTACCTTCTTCAATTTTATTAATGCCTTCACCAAAAGTACCAAGCGTGTTGTTTAAAAAGAAGCCTTCGATGTTTTTTCCACTTCCGAAGAAATTACTTAGCGTATTGGTTGTGGAAACAACCGTTCCTTCTTTATCTATTACAACAAAATGCGTTGTACTTTCGTGCTCTTCTACATCGCTAACTTTCGTTTTTTTCGTACGCGTTTCATTAATTTTATTTCCTAATAAACGAACGTAACGATCATCGATCCAGTCTTCAGGAGCTTGCTTAATGAAAGATGGATCAGCTACTTTATCTAATCGATCTTGATAAGACACTTTCGATATTTCACCTAGGTAGTGGTTAAACAAGCTTGGCTTTTCATTCTTTAGTTCCCAAATTTGTTCTTCATCAGCAAGCTTTAGCATTTGAATAAGCGTGACGCCTGAAAACGGCGGTGGAGCACTAATGATGCGATTACCTTTATAGTTCGTTTCTAAAGGCTTTCGCTCTACTGCTTCATAATCGCGCAAGTCTTTTTTTGAAATCTCCGTCCCATCAGCGATTTCATCACCAATATCTCCGCGATAAAAAGCAGAAGCACCTTCTTCTTTAATCGTTGTAAGAGTCTTAGCTAAATCTTTTTGCTTTAAGACTTCTCCCGCTTCAATTGCTTCTTCATTCGGATAAAACTGCTCAAGCTCATCTTCATCTAAGTTTTTTTGATACGAAATCAACCTATCATGAAGATCTTGGTCCACTTTAAAGCCATCTTTTGCGTAAGAAATCGCAGGGTTTATTAACTCACTCATTGATTTTGTTGCATAGTTTTGGTGAATGTATTCCATCCCAGCGACAAAGCCTGGAACACCTTCTTGCTCATCTTTATCTGAATTCGGAGCGACTTCGCGGTAATCAATAAAGGTAGAATCTCCATCAGCTGGATCAATCAGCATACCACCACCTCCACCGACACCGGAGCCATATGGCTCAACAACGCCTAGTGCATAGGAAATCGCAATCGCTGCATCAACAGCAGTACCGCCATTTTTCAGTACATCCATCCCCACTTTTGTTGCGTAAGGGTCGGATGTACTAACGGCATACTCTTTTTTGGGAAATAAAAATTGATACGCTACGACGCTAATAATGAGAGAAAAGATGATAATGGCTACAAAAAGCAATTTTCGTTTTTTCATCATCTTTCATCTCCTTTAGCTGAATTATTGTTGTGTGTATGCTTCTTCTGTATTGTTAGCAGGAGCATCATCACTTTGGTTTTGACGTTCCTGCGATCTCTTCATTACGTGTGTGTGATCAAGTTTAATTTGAAACTTCTTATCCTCTTTTTCTAAACGACCTTCATTTGATGCGTACTTTGTTAAGTCGTTGTAAATTCGTTTCATGCGCCATGGATTATCTGTTGGCGTAGGACTACCTTCTTTAATAATCATCGGAATGACATCTACCGTAGCTTGGCCCTCTTTATTTAAGTTGTACTGAACCATCGCCGTATTTTTTGTACTTGACCAACCTTGGTCAAAGACAAAGTTTCCTAGACTATAGAAGATAATTGAACCATTATAAACATCAAATGACTGTAAAACGTGAGGGTGATGCCCGATGATGATATCCGCACCTGCATCAACCATTGCTTTTGCTAAGCCCTGTTGACGCTCACTAGGCTCTACATCGTACTCTGCACCCCAGTGCGCGTTTACAACAACTAAATCCGCATTTTCTTTCGCTTCTTGAATTGTTTCAAAAATAACATCTGGATCTGCATCTAAAATGCCTGGGTTATTCTTACCGGCCTTCATTCCTGCAACATATACGTCTGTGAAACCAACGGATGCAATCTTCACACCGTCTACTTCTTTATATGAAATATGTTTCGCTTCTTCTTTATTACGACCAGCACCGACATAGTTCATACGGTTTTTTTCAAAAGATGCAAGCGTATCTTCTAGACCTTTTGTACCGTAATCCATCGCGTGGTTATTCGCTAGGTTTAATACATCAAATCCTGCATTTTTCATTGTTTTTAAATCTTCTTCTTCACTGTATAAGTGAATGCTTTTATCAATCTTCTCGTAAGAATCTTCGTCGTTTGTTAAAATAGGAGACTCATAGTTTCCACTCACATAGTCAGACTCATCAAAGAAAGGCTGAACATTTCGAAAAACAAAATCTTCTCCGTGACGGCTCGTCACTTCTTTGATATGTCGACCCATCATAATATCCCCAACCATCGTTAAGGTGATATCATCACTTGACTCTTTTTTTGCAAGATTAGGATCTTGAAGCGCATCCGAACGCTGAACCCAACCTGCTAGTGCCAAAACAAGGATTAAAATAGGTGTAAGGATAAGTGCTTGTTTTCCACTGCTTGGCTTCGTTCGTTTTATGAACATCAATACTTTTTCCTGAAAGTTTAGCTGCTTTTTCTTCACTGATGTTTGGCCTCCTTTCTTTTAACTTTTTATTAAAATAGGTAATAAATTTGCATTACACCAAACGTGATTCCACTTAGCAATACTGTTGTTCCAACCGTTAATGGTACACCTTGCTTTTGCATTGAGTTGGCGATTAATCCTGGTACGATAACTCCAATACCACGTAGCTCAAATACTTCAAATGGTAGGACAGGATAGAAATAATCAAAAATGACTTTAATTGCAATTCCTGTAATTAACATTGCGGTGAACTTACGACGTCCATATAAAATAACTACTTTTGAAATACCATAAACAACAATTACATATGTTAGTAAACTGATAACAAATACAACGACAATCATCATTGGCTGATCAAAGATAAGTGCCAAGTACCCTGGAACAATTAACCCTGCAGGTAGTACACCTGTTTTTTCCGTAAAAATTAAGCTGAGAGTTATCCCTAATACAAGGGCAATATATAAATCTGATCCGAACATGAAATGGCCTCCTAGATTAAACTGCTTTTTTCATCGTTTTCATTTCAATAATCGCTTCTACAAGTGGCTCTGCTGAACCATGAATATTTCCGACACCATAGACAATGCGATCTTTTAAATATGGTTTCATGCGCTCAAGAATTTCTTCTGTTGATGCACCTTCCATATCCCAGAACTCTTTCGTTGGTAACGTTCCTTTTGCATACGCATCCGCAATCGGTGAGGTTGTCTGACCAATTGCAATCATCACATCTGCTTCTATATAAGGCATTACGTCAACCGCGAATTGTTCTGTGCGATCGACACGGTCTGGACGGCAGTTCATGATAACAATCGGAAGCTTAGGGCTATAGTTCATAGAATCTACACGCTCCCAAATACGAAGTGTTGATGAAGCATCATTGGCTGCAAATCCATTTACTAAGAAAGCTGGATTACTTGTATCTCCAAACTTCGTAATTCTCATTGCACCTGGATCTGGCTGAGCGTTTAGCATTCCTCTCATTGCCGTTTCTTCATCAATGCCTAGTGCTTCAGCAACAGCTAAACCAATTGAAGCATTATCTGGGAATACCATGTAATCAAACTTACGTAAATACTCTTCAGAAATACGATCATTATCAGCAACGATTACTTTTGTATTTCGCTCCGCTGCAACCTTTTTGTAATACTCTAAATAAGGACCTTCAATTGTAACAAGGTGTCCATTATAAGGAATTGTCGCTAGGAAAGCTTGGGCAACTTCATCTAAAGTTGGCCCCATTACATCCATGTGATCCTCAAGTACGTTTACAATAACGCCCACTTTGGCTTGAATAAGCTGGTTTTGAAATGTAATTTGATAATCTGGCTGAACGGCCATACATTCACAAATAAGTGCTTCGGCTCCCATATCGGCAACTTCATTTACAACGCGTCGTTGCTCTCCAATATTTGGCCCTTCTTTACGACGGATAATTGGTTCTTCTTCTGATGTGTGCCAATAAATCATTCGCGCTTGGGTACCTGTTGTTTTTCCAACTGTTTTGTAACCTGCTTCTTTTACAATTCCTGTTATTAAACGCGTAACAGTTGATTTTCCTCGAATACCGTTAACATTTACTCGAACTGGAATTGAATGCAGTTTACGCAAATGTCTACGATACTCCCAAATGCCATAGCCTAGTAAAAATAAGCAGCATAGGACTATTAAGATCATCTCTTATCCTTCTCCTTCCAAAATAGCGCTGACCGCTGAAATTGTTAGCGTTCATCTGCGATTTCGCTTCTCTTCTCTTTATCTAATTTCATTTTTACGTTTGGGCTCGAGCACCAAATTCAACAGGTCTAAACCTACCACTCGCACGAAGAAACGGTCAATAGCTCAAACGATACATGTTTTTTGTATTGGTTATAAAAGGTCAAGGAGCTTTCACAACGCTGTCGTTTCCAAGCATTTTCTCTAGCATTCGTGACCATTCGCCTAATAGAAGCTCTTTAATCCTTTATTTTTTTTTATATTTTTTACACATTCACATTACGAAGATGCAATATCTTTAATACATGAAACATTCCTGTAATGTAAAACCCTTAAAAAGATTACAAATGAATTTAATTTTACTTTTCACTCCATAATCTTTCTAATGTGATTGTTAAAATACTGATTTTTCACTAAAATGAGCATGTTCCTATAGTCATTAAAGAAAAAGTAAGATATATAATTTGATAGACTCATAAAGAGAGTAGTCAGAAAGGTTACACTGACTACCAAATTCACATACATAGACAAACTTTATAACCATTTCTGTTTTAGGAAGATAGATGTTCTTTTTCACGATTGAATTTTAAATATTTTGGGTATAAAGCTCGTAGACAAATATAAATTGCATGACAGAGGTGAATAAATAATAATCGACACGGTGCTTTATTTTTCTTTTACTGCTTTATATATTGCCTTGTTAGGTTGGGGCTTGTTTCTTTATAGAACGCGAACAAGTCATTCTTTTACATATTTTTTATTAGTCGTGATGCTAGGGCTCATTTATGACAATGGTTTATTAGCGATCGGCTTGTTTATTGGTGAAGGATCCACTCTTGAAACGCTAAACCTATGGAGATTTCTAGGTCATGCTTTCTTCACTCCTACTCTTGTACTTTTTGCTTTGGGTATTGGGAGGCATGCGAAACTGCAATGGGCTAAGAAAAACGTTACTCTTTATAGCTTTCTCCTTATTACCATTACCTTAATCGTGTATGAAATCACAGAGATTATGCATCAAACCCTTCAACCAGTCGTCGAATATGGCATACTTCGTTATACGCTAGTTGGCGCGCACAGTGGACCACCAATTATGGTTTTAATCGTGACGTTTATTTTACTTTTAGTAAGCATTTCACTTTTTCGCCATACTAAATGGAATGTGATGCTGATTGGAGTTGTTTTAATGATTGCAGGAAGTGCTATTCCACTTCCGATCGAGAGCGGTGCCGTAACAAATACATTCGAACTTATTTTTATGACAGCACTAATGATGACAATGTCAAAATTCCTTCTAAAAGAAGCAGGATAACTCTTGCTTCTTTTTTTCTAGTTTGATATAGTTTCCCCTACCGAACGTTAGGTAAATTGAAGAGTTATCTGATCGATTATTAACATCCATCTTTGAACAAGGAATTGCAGAAGGAACAATGCGAGACGAGAAAATTGACCGCTACATTAACAGCTTTTATTGCTTAGCGGATGGGTTATTTATTCAGCGCTTTTACTACGATCAAGAGCGCTATTCTACCAAAATAAAAGATGCTTGGAACGTTTTTTGGTTAGGAATTAAAAAGGAATAAAAGAATGTTAAAGGAGTTTTATCCATGGCTTGGATTTATTTAATTATTGCAGGTTTGTTTGAAATTGTGTGGGCAATGGGCCTAAAGTATTCAGAAGGCTTCACTCAGCTTTGGCCTTCTGTTGTAACCTTAATCGCAATTGTCATTAGCTTTTTCTTCTTTTCAAAAGCATTAAAAGACATTGCAGTTGGGACTTCTTATGCCATTTTTACAGGTATAGGCGCAGCAGGAACAGCCATCATTGGCATGGTTGCTTTAAATGAAGATGCGAGCTTAACCAGAATCTTTTTCTTAGTGTTAATGCTTGTTGGTATTGTTGGTATTAAGCTGGTATCGAGTGATGATGTAAAGGAGGAAGGCTAATATGGCTTGGATTGCTTTAATTGGAGCAGGAATATGTGAGGTTGGGTTTGTTATTTTTTTAAAACTGTCAGATGGTTTTAAGCGCCTGCTTCCTTCTATTGGGTTTAGCGCATTTAGCCTTGCCAGCTTTTATTTACTTTCCTTAGCTCTACGAGACATTCCAATCGGGACTGCGTATAGCATTTGGACTGGTGTTGGGGCAGTAGGAAGCGTATTATTAGGGATGTTTCTCTTTAATGAAAAGAAAGATTGGAAGCGTCTTTTATTTATCTCCTTTATTGTCATTGGCGTAATTGGGTTAAAATTCACTTCTTAACAACATAATCCATGCTATAATGAACTTGTATTGATTCTTTGACTAGGAGACGATGACCATGAACCTTGGTTTTGGAGAAATTGCGCTGATTGTCTTTGTTGCTTTGCTTTTATTCGGCCCAAAAAAGCTTCCTGAGCTTGGAAAAGCAGCAGGAAAAACGCTGCGAGAGTTTAAGCTTGCTACCAAAGGAATGATGGAAGACGATGAAGATGATAAGACAAAGAAAACACAAAAGCAAGTATAACCCTACTTCTTAGTCATAACGCATAAACAAAGCAGATGCCCATGTGGACATCTGCTTTTTATTTACTGCTTTTGCTGACCTTCTTTTAAGACAGTTTCCCAAAATCCTGGTGTATACTCAAAGCTAAATTTCTTTGCTGCTTGTACAATTTTAACATTCAGCTCTTGCTTAATATCTTCACGTTCTGAGGCGCATGCGGCTTGAGCTGCGCTCTTCACTTTCGGAGATAGCCTTTGCAGAAGCTCTTCAACAGCTTTTTCATCATCTTTTTTCACTCGTTCAATTAATTTATAAAGAGTTGTCATGTAACATCACTTCTTTCTTAAGTCACTTGAAAGATTTTCTATAGTTTCTTCCAGCTGTTTAATATTCGTTTCAACCCTCACTAACAAATAAAACGAGACCACAACAGGAAAGCCAACTTGATTAATAACGGATAACCATTCAACCATGTGCATCCCTTCCTTCTAATTGTTGTTTTAATCGCATAAGTGAGCTCCGATACTTAAATGAAATGGCCTGTGGAGAGACGTGAAAAAAAGAAGCAATTTCACCGTTCGTCCATCCTTCAACAATACGAAAATGCAGAATAAGCTGCTGCTTCCACGGTAAGGATACGAGCGCTTTATAAAGCGCTTCATCTTCGATTTGATTGCTTAAAAATGATCTATTCCACCAGTCCCGATCCACTACACCAAGCGTTTCGCCGTATGTTCGCTGTTCCTCTTTCACAACCGGCTGATCCAAGCTTTTTACATAGTGTGTCTTCTGATAAAGCTGCACTTTATCCCGTACAAAGTGCTTACACAACGTTGAAACATAAGCCAAAAAGCGAATTTCACTGTAAAACTGTTTGAATGCTTCATCTACTAACGACGCATATTGCTCGCTCTTGTGATGAAACGTCATTTGTAATAAGTCGTAGTGACAATCGTTTTTTAAAAAATTTTTTAATAAAGGAGAAGAAAGTGCTGCTCGATGTTTCCAGTAAAATGTAGAAAAAGATGTTTCTAAATACGGGGGGATAAGATGATGTACAGATTGATTAACCATATAAGTAACCTCCTATTTTTTTTAAATATAGTAGATAAAAAGGGGAAAGCTGAGAAAAAAACAACAAAATAAGAACATTTGTTCTTATTTATATTAAAGGATAGGTACACTAAAAGTCAAACTGTGGTTTTAAATCATGTTATTACCAATTAGTTAATCAAATATGTTAATATGGATATAAAAAGGGGTTACAATGACAAAAAATCTATCGTTCATGGGAAAAGTAACATTTTGGATTGGCTTCTTCTTTTTTGTGTTTAGCTTTTCTTCTCTTTTAGGAGATACCGACTTTAAAGAAGTAGTCCCTACTACTTCAATTGGGCTTATATATTTTTTACTTGGTGGCGCTTTGTTACTTGGGAGCCGTTTATTTCAAAAATCAACAAAGAAGCAGAGGTAATTCCCCTGCTCCTTTGTTTGTATCTATTAGTTATCGTTTGGAAAAACAAGTCCCAGCTGACTACGAACCTTGTCCATCACACGCATTGTTGTATATGAATTTTCAAATGAGTTTACAGCTGATTCTGTTTCGCCGCTGTTTAACAAATCAATAAATTCTTTTACTTCATAATACATTGGCGGATGGCTTTGCTCGACTGTGAGTTCTTCTACCGACCCATCGTTGTAGCGAATTTCTACCTTTTCAGCAGTATGAATTTTATCGATAATCATGCTTCCTTTTTCACCTTGAATTTCGCTTGGCAGGTGTGAGTTTGTGATTTTAGAGTACATCACAACAGCGTCTTTATCATCATATGATAGAGCTACAGTACCTTCTCCATCAACACCTGACTCCAGCATCACTCCGGTTGCCTTAACTTCTTTTGGAGCACCGAATAATGCAATCAGCGGATATAAGCAGTATACGCCCAAGTCCATAAGAGAACCGTTGGCGAATTTAGGGTTAAAAGCGTTTAGCACAATGCCTTCCTTGTATTTATCATAACGAGAAGAGTATTGGCAGTAGCTCGCAAAGTAGCGACGAACGGGACCAATTTTATGTAGATTTTCTGCAATGACTTTAAAGTTCGGAAGAAGCGTAGATTTCATTGCTTCCATTAATAAAACATTGTTGTTTTTTGCAGCTTGAATCATTTGCGTTACTTCCGTAGAATTGGCTGCAAGCGGTTTTTCACATAGAACATGCTTGCCGTTCTTCATGAATAGAATTGCTTGTTCAGCGTGATACGTATTAGGTGACGCAATGTAAACAGCATCGAGTTGATCGCTCGTAGCCATTTCTTCCAAGTTAGTAAACGTTGTGGTTACGTTGTATTTAGAAGCAAATTCCTGTGCGCGCTCTTCTGTTCTTGAGTACACAGCGGTTAATTTGAAGTCTTCTACGTGACTTGCTGCTTCTAATAATGATTCTGTAATCCAGTTTGTTCCGATGACGCCAAAACGAATCATTTTATTCACTCCTTTTTTACATATACGTCCTATTGTAGCCTGATTCAAATTAAAAGTGCAATGATATCGTTTTAATATTTCACATTGAGAAGAATATAACTTTCTTTTCATATTTATAAAACATTCTCTTTGCTCGGTGTGATTTCCATTTCAGATTGTTCCCTTTCCGCAGAGCGAGCGCTGAGCTTCCTCGTATACTGCGGGGTCTCAGCTGTCTCACTAGTCCCGCAGGAGTGGCTCATCCTTCATTTCAATCATGAGGCTTTTGAATAAGACAAATCTTTAATGTGATTACTCTCTCCACTTCCCATGATATCCTGATCTTTATGTTCACTAACACGTACTTTTCCTTTACATACGAAAAAAGCAAGTTGGCATATCGCCAGCTTGCTAGGTTTCGTCACTTTGTTCTTTTCGCTTACTGAGTCGTCCTTCTTTACGCACAGCTTCACGGAGTAAAAATTCAATGTGTCCGTTGACGCTTCGAAATTCATCTTGTGCCCAGCGCTCTAATAGCTTATAGAGCTCAGGGTCAATTCGCAGTGGGAAACTTTTCTTTTTTGCCATTCCTTCTCACAACCAATTAGTATAAGCTACCTGTATTCACCACAGGCTGTGTTCCTCGATCTGAAATAATTGCGATCATCAAATTGTTGACCATATTGACTTTACGCTCTTCATCTAAATCTAGTATACCATCTTGTTCTAATTGCTCAACTGCCATTTGTGCCATTGAAACTGCACCTTCAACAATTTTCTTACGGGCTGATAAAATAGCTGTTGCCTGCTGCCTTTGTAGCATGGCGCTTGCAATTTCTGTTGAATATGCTAAGTGCGTTAAGCGCGCTTCAATAACTTCTACACCAGCAACCTCAAGACGATCTTGCAGCTCTTTTGCTAATTCATCAGAAATTTCATCTGCATTTCCACGAAGCGTAAGCTCTACGTTTTCAAACGTATCGTAAGGATAACGCGTCGCTACTGCTCGAATCGCTGTTTCACTTTGAATCGCCACAAACTCTTCATACGAATCTACATCAAACACTGCTTTGGCAGAGTCTACTACTTTAAAAACAACAACTGCGGCAATCTCAATTGGGTTTCCTTCTACATCATTTACTTTTAACTTTTTACTATTAAAATTTCGAACTCGTAATGAGATGGTACGTCTAATTGTTAGCGGAACGGTTACGAACAAACCGCTGTTACGAATGCTTCCTAAGTATTTTCCAAAGAAAATAACAACTTGAGATTGATTCGGCTGTACAACCGTCACACCGGAAGCTAACAATCCACCAATAGCAATAAGCGGAAGTCCTATAAGCGGCACTTCTTGAATGAGCATAAAAACACCGCCAATGATGGCTACTAAAATCAACAGAATGCCCACAAAACCATTTAAAATCCACGCTTGACGCTCCTGCAAAGTAATCTCCCCTTTGTAATTATATCTTTTTCATATTATTATGATATCACTTTTAGAAATAAATGTAAATATAAAACTGGATAATCTAGCCTATCCTAAAAAATGCTAAGCTCTCTAAATTTAAGGAATGGATATCCTTCAGCAACATTGTTTTCACAGTCAATAAAAAACCTGAACGATTAAAGCTGAATTACTTATGTCCCAGCCTCATTATATGTATATAAAAATTATCGTTTATGCACTTTTTTTATACATCCGTGATTTAACAGGCTTTCTTATCAAGAAATAAGGGTTCCCTATGAATAAAAAGCAACGTATTTATACATTAAAATAATTAATTTCTATATTCTCTTATACATCATTTCCTATTAAGCCATTCGTAATTTTTCTAAAAGCCAAATGCATCCATTTAATTGCAGCTGTCATGACAACAATGACCATGATAATTTTAATAACCATTTGAATGAATCCATTTTCAATATAATTTTGCAGCATCTGACTACCGATATAAAAGCAACCGACTGCAAATCCAATGGTCATGATAAAAGTGGCAGCAATTCCAATACGCTGTTGCCAAGTTAGCTTTTCCACCACTTCTCGATTTGCCACGACAACATAAATTAAAACAAAAATAAATATTAATAGAGAAAACAAGTCTTCCATTCTAGTCGCCTCCCCTTCTTTATCCAAATTGTAACATATTAAGTTCTTTTTTGAAGTTAACATAGTTTTTTTCGAAAAAAAGGTTTCTTTTTAAAGAAAAAGTGTTATACTAGGTATATTATTTCTTGTTCGGTGTTAGAAATAGAAAGACTTTCTTTAAAGTGATTTTTATTGAAATTGAGCAGAGATAGTAATATATTCGTGGATTGTTCCACACAGGAGGTACTACAATGGTACAAGGTAAAGTAAAATGGTTTAATGCAGAAAAAGGTTTTGGATTCATCGAAGTTGAAGGTCAAGACGATGTATTCGTACACTTCTCAGCTATCCAAGGCGACGGTTTCAAAACACTTGAAGAAGGTCAAGACGTATCATTTGAAATCGAACAAGGCGCTCGTGGACCACAAGCTGCTAACGTTCAAAAGTAATAATTTAGAAGCACTCACTCTGTGAGTGCTTCTTTTTTTATCCAATTAATAGCTGATTCTCTTTCCAAAGAGCTGTCAAATTATGATCAGCTAAGCGTTGATGTGTCTCCTTCACACTAACCCACCGTTTTTGAACATAAACAAAACGTGTCTCTGGAATTTCAGTCCATATCTCTGGCATTGACTGCACGTTTAAAAGTACGAAGTTTGCTTCATTTCCCTCTTCAATTCCATATTTCCTTTTTCCAATTAATCTTGCTGGAATACTAGTAATCATTCGAAGAAGCTGCTTTTGTTCTTCGGGACTCCCCATGTGAGCAACATATCCTGTTAACAAGCCAATTTGTAATAAGTCGGCTTTTCCAAACGGATGAAACGGATCATGAACGTTATCTGAAGCGGTCGCTACGGGAATAGCTGACTTTTGAAGTTCCTTAATTCGCGTTACTCCTCTTCGAATAATTCCTCGGTCTTCACGCCCTTGTAAATAAAGGTTCGCAGCCGGAAGCGTTACGGCCCCAATGTTAGCATCACGCATTAAAGTTAAAATTTTCTGAACTTTTTCTTCGTCCATTCCTGCTAATGAACATAGGTGACCAGCTACTACTTTTCCCTCCATCTTATGAGCAATGGTTTGCTCTGCCAAATAAATGATCGTGTCGATATTAGGGTTATCACTTTCGTCAATATGCAAATCCAATGGCAAATCATACTTTTTAGCGAGAGTAAACAAGGCATCTATATCTTCGTTAGGATGACTAGCTAAATGAGGGCAGCCTCCAATTGCATCAATTCCCAACTCTGCTGCTCTCTCAACTTTTCTCATAATATAGTCATCATGTGTGTTTACCGACCCAAACAATGGAACAAGCTGAATTTCCATATATGGACTGAGCTCATCTCGTGCATCTGCTGCTGCTTGAAGCCCTCTAAATAGAATATCTTCTTCTAATAAACAATTAAAATCGATATGTGTGCGAATAGCTGTCGTTCCATTTGCTAATGCCTGTAGTGCTGTTTTTACAATACGCTGTCTAATTTCTTCTTCAGAAAACAACGCAATGCTAGACGCATAGTTTTCAACTGCTTCAGATAGTGTACCAGAAAGGTTGGGCACTTGAGGTAAAGAGTGCGCTTTATCCAAATGCATGTGCATATCTACAAAACCAGGTAGCATAACTCTCCCTTGAGCGTCTAAAGCCGTTTCTTTCCCCAAAACATCTGCGTGCAGCTCTTCAAACTCATCATCTTCCATATAGCCGTTTTGTAACACAATTGAGGTATATATTCCATCTGTAATTTTCACTTCAAAAAGTGCGTGATCATGAATTAGCGGTAAGCGGACGTTAACCAAATGTAACAACCTTAACCCTCTCCTCTATAATCTTTTCTTTTTTTGCAAGCGATACTATTCCTTCAGCCTATCGGGGAGCTGAAGCTCTTGTTTGCACTAATTCGCTAAATTACCTAAAATACCTTCTTTTTCTTTCAATAAATCGGTTGATTACTCGACAAATTTAAGCAAAAAAAGAAGCAGTGTCCCCACACTGCTTACACAAAGAAAATGCTAGAAAATAGATAAATGTACTTCCAATGGTTAATGAGGGCTTGCAGAAATGCTAAAGCGTGTAGCTTCGTCTCCCTCCGCTAGCTTGTCTCCCCAGAAAGCTAGCGGCACACCCAACGACAAGCATACACAATAGATACAATAAGAAAAAGCCCAAAGCAAAGGTAGGCATCTCATAATAGATGAGCAAAAACCTACCCGCCTGGGCTTTTATCCCTTCGGTGTCATGCCGTTCTGTCGAAAACATTAAGCATGTAAATCGCTTGGACCAGACCTTTTCATGATGAAAAGCGGGAACCTAGATTTACTTTTTACTCATAGTCTTGTTATTTACGGTAACAAGGTAGAAACGTTCGATCCATATTATCAAACATATATGAGTGACCGTATTCAGCTTTTTCTTGATATAAAGATACCTCGTTTCGACATGCTTGTCAATAATAAAAACGAATATTTTAATTCACAATTAGTAATTCGTTCGTTTTTTATGTAAACTCAACTAGTTTTGGGGCAATTAATTTATTTGCTTTTCTCTCCCCACACATCTTCATAAATGAGATGTTCTAAAGAGCGGCGCTGAGCCCAATTCGCTTGCTCTAAAATCGGTTTTTCTGGATAATTTTCCGTATATCCGACGGACATGAGGGCTACAGGATCAATATGCGGTGGAATATTTAAAATGTCTCGCACATCATTTTTCTTATAAAAGCTCACCCATCCCATCGCAAGTCCCTCAGCGTAAGCAGCAAGCCACATGTTTTGAATGGCACAGGCCGTTGACATAATATCCGTCTCAGGTATTGAGTTGCGTCCTAGAACATGGGAACCGCCTCGCGTTGGGTCACATGTTACGCAAATCGTAAGCGGCGCTTCTTTCAGCCCTTGAATTTTCAACTCTAAAAATTTTTTTTCCTTTTGGCCTTCATAATGAATAGCTAATGCTCGCCTCTCCTTGTCAGCTGCCCACGCTAATTTTTCTTTTACGCTATCAGATGAAATTAAAATAAAATTCCAAGGCTGCATAAACCCGACAGATGGACCGTGGTGAGCAGCATTTAAAATACGATTGATTTTTTCTTCTGATACTTCTTTAGATAAAAACGTTCGAACATCTCGTCGACCATAAATAGCTTTATACACTGCTTCTTTTTCTTCATGATTAAGCATAACTTTTTCACCTCAATTTTTTAACCAGGGTATGTCAATCTATGGATATTTAAGTCCTACTAGATGAAAATACAATAAGGAGTGTGATACAAATTCGTGCATTAGCGTTCCTTTTTGACCCAGTAAGCAAGTAACCCCATCTAATCGGCTAATAAATAAAGCACAAAGGAAAAGGTAACTATCATTACCATCACCTTCATGCTTTAGATGATTACCTATACCGTTGTAACGACTTCTCTATTCAGAAAGTTCTTTATTTTCCCATTCTAACATGCAGTATTTTATTTGTATATACTATTGTTTGACACTGCAAATATACAAAAATGCTTGGAGTTCACACTGCATTTGCTTTAAGTGTGGCATGGCTTTTTGCAATAACTTTTCATGTTGTTTCTTATAGCTTTCAAACAACATTTTTTCAACCTTCACCTTTTCTTCATACAGAACATCTATTTTCTCTTCATTTCCCTCCAAAGAGATTGGATTCAGCATGGCAAGATCATAAATAGGTTGTCCATATTCTAATTTATTTAAAATGGAGCGTAATAACGCTTCATCATGAACATCTAATTCATATAAATAGTTTAGTAAACTTCCAAGTTCATCAATTATAGTTAAATCGAGTTCTGCCTTCTGGACATTCGCGCCTTCTACATATTGAAAGCAAGTTGTATTAACAGTTTCATATAACGTTTCCACCCTTTTGAGCGCTTCATCAATTGTCATGTAATGACCTCCTATACAGCATGGTTCATACAATTCTATGATGCAAGAGTTCATTTCATTACGTTCCTCAGCGGAAAATATCGATAATTTCTTCAATAACAGCAGCAGGATCTTCTTCTTGGGCAAATGACTTTATTTCAGTAAATGTAGGCTCAGAAAATTGATTATTTACCTCTTCAATATATGAGTAAACCTCTTTTGTTTCTTTCTCATTGTCTGAGAAAGACCATCTCTGCAGTTCAAAACCTTCCGAAGCATCTTCAACAGCTATAGGGCAACCGTTATCGGTCATTCCAAAACAGTACATCGGAGTCTTTCCACTTGTACAGATATCCTCTTGCCTGTTATGAATCTCGCCTTTATCTCCCCAGGCGGCAATTACTAAATGTGCACGATTAACCGCTTGAGTCAGATATTGGTTCGTTCCAATTCCAACGGCTTCCTGCTTTGAGAGTTTCGCTAATAATGTCTCATCTTCAGCTTGATAGCTAAACAAATAGACAATTTCTAACGAACCAAAGCCCCACCGTTGTGCTAACTGCATACATTTCTTTAGTTCCTCTTCACTTTGTTGAGTGCCTGTATTCATTGGAGATGACAAGATGAACGTTACGGTTCGATCATTTTTTTCACTCCAAGCTACTTTAAAAGAATATTGATATATTCCCTCTTCATCAAATATCGCTTCTCTTTTCACTTCCTAATCACCCTCTTCTCTATCATTTCATTCTATATGTATTTTGAAATAACAAAGGCATGACAACTTTTCTGTCTTTTCGGAAAAAATTATTTCCTCTTCTCATACATGCATTTTACAGCACTAGTGTTGCATTAATTTAAATTAACTATTAAAAAGACTCAAAATCTTCAATTTTATTATTTTAGGCAAACAAAAAGTCCTTTATAATGGAAATAGATGGTGGTAACCCGTCCAAATCCACTAATAAAGGACCAAACTTATGGACAAGATTACACGAAAAACTTCATTTGGACAATGGTTTTCACCAATTAATCTTCAATTATTAGAAGATAACGTGAAAACATTGAAATTAGATTACTATACGAAAAAATTAACGACAGAATCATTCCTTAAATTATTACTTTTTGCACAGCTAGTAGAAATTGAAAGTCTACATGCATTGGGCGATAGCCTTTTCGATGACCACCTTCAAAATGGAGTCGACCTTGATTCAATTAGTATTTCTCAGCTATCACGGCGATTAAATGGCATGAACCCCGATATATTTCAAATGCTTTTCCTTGATTTAGTCGGGCAAATTCATGCTAAAACACACTATACAAAGCTGGTCATGCCGTTAAAAATCATTGATTCAAGCACGTTACCACTAAATTTGACCAATCATAAATGGGCAAAGTTCCGCAAAACAAAGGCGGGTGTAAAGTTGCATTTACGCCTTGTATTTATGGAAAAAGGAACTTCCTATCCAGAAAAGGCTGTGATAACAACTGCGAATGAACATGATCGTGGTCAGCTTGAAATCATGGTGGACGACAAAAAATGCATGTATGTGTTTGACCGTGGCTATCTGGACTACGAACGCTTTGATCGTATGACAGATGATGGGTACTTTTTTCTTTCAAGGCTACGAAAAAACGCAGTCATACGGGAGGTTTATAATTTTAAACTACCCGAGGATTCAGCTGTCTTATCGGATCAAATGGTCTTGATTGGTACAACTCAAAACCGAGCTGAAAACTACTTTCGCCTTCTAAAAGTAATAGATTCAAAAGGAAATGTACTCCATTTAATCACGAATCGTTTTGATTTGAGTGCCGAAGAAATTTCAGAGATGTATAAATCACGCTGGGCCATTGAGCTATTTTTTAAGTGGATCAAACAACATCTCAATATTAAAAAGTTCTACGGACAAAGTGAATGGGCCATTCAAAACCAAGTGTTTATCGCACTGATTGTTTTTTGCCTAAATGTAATTGCGCAAATCGAAACAAAAAGTAAGCGAAAAACGCTACAGATTAGCCGTTTTTTAAGGGCTTCGTTATGGAAACCGGCACATATCTGGATACGAAAGATTAAAGGAAAAACCGTTCCTTAAAAATAAATTGTCGTCGTCGCACAAGTCTAATTGTACATAATTTCCAAATGGATGGAGCCACCTTTAATAAGGTATTTACTTTTTTGGCTCTAAACAGGAAAAAACATTAAACTGAAAATTGCGTCAACATTTATGCAACACTAGTGTTATCATATATATAAAAGGGTTCGTTTTCTATATGATTGTTAGAAGTTCTGACGCATTATATGAAAAGCAACAAGTATATTTACAATGAATAAGGTATAAAATGAAATGAATGTGACAAAACATAACTTGATATGTTATTTTAATTGACTCAATTATCAGAATTATTTATAATTTTACATATAAAATCCGATTTTATTTAGACTGGCTTTTAAGGAGGTGCGAAGTTTGGTAGAAGAAAACAATACACTACGAACAAATGCTTATAGCTACGGGGCTTTTTTTAGAAAAAATCGCTTAATGCAAATGATTCAACAACTAACTGCATGGTTTATTCCGATGAAATCTCAGAAGCAAGATAAAATTGAATCAATGATTTTTATCCAACATATCCCCACATCATTGCCAATAAAGACTACACCCCTACTTTTAGATTCCAACAAACAGTTAGCAATTCTATATTCAGATACTCAAGAACAAGAAGCGGCACAGCTGATTTTTCAAAGTGTGGGATCGCCGTTTAACCTGTTGCCGTATCACGATTATATAAGTAGGTTGAAGAACTATGAGGTATCAACAAATCTAATTCATCCAGAAGAGTTTAAATATGAGGTTAAGTTAAAGACGAAAGATAAAAAAGGACTACATGTACTAGCGGAAGCCCTAAAAAAAAGCGAATAACCATTCAATGGTCATTCGCTTTTTTATTAAGAAAACATTGATGTACTATGCATTGGCTGTAGGCGAGCTTTTGGATCAATGTATGCTTTTGCATTGTTAACGGCCGTAGGGCCTTCGCCGAATCCAGCAACAATTAGTTTCACCTTTCCTTCATATGTACAAATATCTCCAGCTGCATAAATTCCAGGAATATTTGTTTCTTGCTTGGAGTTAACGACAATTGTATTCTTTTCTAATTCTAACTCCCATTCTTTAATTGGACCTAGCGATGAAACAAAGCCAAAGTTCACAATGACGTCATCAACATCTACCACAATTTTTTCTTCACCTTTGGTATTTTCAAGAACGACTTGTGTAATTCGATCTTTACCAATAAATTCTACGGGGATGTATGGTGTTTTAATATCCACTTTGGAGTTTTTTAATTGTTCTACGCTGTGCTCGTGCGCACGGAATTTATCACGTCTGTGTGTCAGAGTAACTTGCTCTGCAATTGGTTCAAGCATTAATGACCAATCTACTGCAGAATCACCGCCGCCACATACTAATACCTTGCGTCCTTTAAACACATTCATATCATCAACGAAATAATGTAAGTTTGCTTTCTCAAATTGCTCTGCATTCTCTAGCTCGATTTTACGAGGTTTAAAAGCACCGTTTCCAGCTGTGATAATAATTGTTTTTGAATAATGAACTTCTGAATTAGTCGTCAATCGAAAAACACCGTCCGCTTGCTTTTCTACTTTTTCAACTGCTTGTTCTAGCGCAACAGTTGGGTTAAACTGCTTCATTTGTTCTTTTAAATTATTAACAAGCTCTTGTGCACGAATTTTTGGGAATCCAGCAACATCATAAATATATTTTTCAGGGTATAAAGCGGAAAGTTGGCCTCCTAATTGAGGTAGGCTCTCAATAATTTTTACACTAGCTTGGCGCATTCCACCGTAAAATGCAGTAAATAGGCCTGTAGGACCGCCACCAATAATGGTGATATCGTATACTTGTTTATCTTCTTTCATGATTTAGTCACCTCATTCGTTAATTTAGGTTAAAGAAGTCTACTGTTATGATAGCACAATTAAAAGATAAAAATTTATTATAAAGTACTGACGAAGAAAGAAAACTTTTTAACCCTTTTCATACATATGGAAAAAGAAGAAAACAATTTAATAAAATTTCCATTATAGTGAAGAGAGTGAAAATTAAAAAGCTTATAAATCAATGAATAGGTATTGAAAAATAGCTTAAAAAAGCATAATATGTTTCTAGATATAATATCGTTTCAGTAAGGTTTTAGTACGTCATCTTACGTGAAATGATTCACAAACTATATGGAATACAATAAGGTAAAACCGGGAAAAGAAATGGATAGTAACAGCTTTTCTTGTTTACACTAACATAAAAAAGTAGACCTTATTTATAACTTTATGACTTTTAACACAAATATTTGATAACTCTAAACTAAAAAAGGTGGATGACCATTCAATGAAAAAGCCAAAAATTGTTGTCTTAGGTGCTGGCTACGGTGGGATTATGACAACCGTTCATTTACAAAAGAAATTAGGTACCAACGACGCGGAGATTACGCTCGTTAATAAAAATGATTACCATTATGAAACAACATGGTTACATGAGGTTTCAGCAGGTACATTACATCACGACCGTTCAAGGTTTCCGGTGAAAAGTTTAATTAATACGGGAAAAGTAAACTTTGTAAAAGACACTGTAATGGACATTAATACTGCAGAAAAACGTGTTATTTTAGAAAACAGTGAACTCGAGTATGATTATCTAGTTGTTGGATTAGGGTATGAATCTGAAACCTTCGGAATTAAAGGGTTAAAAGAATATGCATTCTCAATTGCTAATATTAATGCTGCACGTCAAATTCGCGAACATATTGATTACGTATTTGCAACGTACAATAATGAACCTGTAAAGCGCGATGAGTTATTAACAATCGTTGTTGGCGGTGCAGGATTTACTGGAATTGAGTTTGTTGGTGAGTTGGCAAACCGCGTTCCTCAGCTATGTAAAGAATTTGATATTCCACGCGAAAAAGTCCGCATTATCTGTGTAGAAGCTGCACCAACGGCTTTACCAGGTTTTGATCCAGAACTGGTTGAATATGCGGTGACACAACTTGAGAGAAAAGGTGTCGAATTCAAAATCGGTACAGCAATCAAGGAATGTACAGAAGAAGGCATCTTAGTTGAAAAAGATGATCAAGTTGAAGAAATTAAATCAGCAACCGTTGTATGGGCAGCCGGAGTTCGAGGAAGTCATATTATTGAAAAAGCAGGGTTTGAAAATAACCGTTGTCGCGTTAAGGTAAGCAACTCTCTGTTAGCGCCAAGCCATGAGGATGTATTTATCGTAGGAGACTGCTCGTTTATGATCAATCCTGAAAACGACCGTCCTTACCCACCAACAGCTCAGGTAGCTATGCAGCAGGGTGAGACATGTGCAGAAAATATCGCACGCTTAATTCGTGGCGAAAAAGAGCTTAAAGAATTTAAAGCAGATCTAAAAGGTACGGTATGTTCTTTAGGACATGATGATGCAATTGGAGTTGTGTATGGCCGTAAATTATTTGGTTCAAGCGCATCATTTATGAAAAAAGTTGTTGATAACCGCTCTTTATTCCTACAGGGTGGAGTAGGTTTAGTTCTTAAAAAAGGGAAATTTAATTTCTTCTAATAAATTGGTGAAAGGAGATTCTGGGGAATCTCCTTTTTTATGTGTAATAAACGAAAAATTCTGTTATTGACGCTGTTTGTGGACTTAAGTACACTTAAAGAAAGAAGGACGGGGAGATGGGTCAAAATGGCAATGAGTGTACCAGAATTAATTATTTCGATGCTGTTATTTTTTGTTTTGTTTTTTGGAATCGGTTTCTTATTGAATATGCTCTTAAGAATGTCGTGGATTATGGCAATTACGTACCCAATTATTGTGATTTTGATTGTGGATGAAGTACGAGCAGCCAAATATGTCCAAGAGCCGTTAGCATCAGTGGCTCAGCTAGGTGAACGATTTCTGTCATTAGCAACTGCAGATATCGTGATTTTGCTATCTGGTTTTCTAGGTGCTCTTATGGCAGGGGTAGCAATCAAAATGCTTAGAGTAAGAGGATACCAAATGTTTTAAGCATGTATTATTGAAAGAACTCCTTCTCATGAGAAAGGGGTTTTTGCTCTTTCTACGCATAATTTGACTTTCCTTTGGAAACAAATAGATTCGTGGGAGGAGTTGGAAAGAGTCAAATGATTAAAACACTAATAAAGCGTATTGTCATGTCTTTACTTGTTGTAGGGGCATTGCTGACAACCTATGAAGCTGTCACAGGAGTACCCGTTACCGTCTTGTTTAAAAGTCTGTTATGGGCTGATTCTACAACTGTTAATCATAGTCTTCGAGTGAATGCTTCTGAGAAGGAAGCATTAGAAATTGAAGAAGCTTTTGATTGGTCAGCTTACCCAAGTCATATCGTATTAGCGACAGGGTATACAGCAGGATATGAATCAACAGGTAAAAATCCTACAGATCCAAGTTACGGAATCACATATTCAGGTGTAAAAGTAAAACGAGACTTATATTCGACAATCGCTGCAGACTTATCAATATTTCCAATTGGTACGATTTTATTTATTCCTGGATACGGATATGGTGTCGTAGCGGATAAAGGTGGAGCAATTAAAGGTAATCATTTAGATTTATATTTTGAAACAGTAGATGATGTTTACGAGATGTGGGGTAAAAAGGAGCTTAGCGTGTACGTAGTTGAAAAAGGGAAGGGAACCTTGTCTGAACAACAGTTAACCGCGCTTAATGAAAACAAATCGATGCAGGTATTTAGGCAAAAAGTTAATTCAGTTCGCTAGAGACTGAGACATAAGTAGTTCAGCCTCTAGTATACCTGAACGATTGAGAGTTCATAACTTTTAATCGTTCAGGTTTTTTGGTTGATTGTGAAAACAATGTTGGAAACAGGGTGGAATGGAGCGTAGGACACTCGACTCCTGCGGGAAAGAGATGGGAACAGCTAGTGTTCGTCTTTTAGAAGCAATCATTTTGTTATGTCCCAAACTCTTTATTTTGGTTGCTATAAATTAGACATAAATGAATGTACTCGTTATTTTTATTTTTTCATGAGACAATGTTACATATAAAGAGCTCTGTAGCTTTTAAGAGATTCGAACATGAAAGGATGATTATAGATGTTTCAGTTACATACTAATCTAAATTTAGAAAGGGAAACAGAAGCGCTAGTAGTAGGTGTTTTTCATAAAAATGATTCATTTGAAGGACCTCTAGAAGAAATCAATGGGATGTTTGATGGCTATCTTTCACAGCTTGTAAAAGCAGGGGACATTAACGTTAATGAAAAGCAGGTTTCAGTTATTCCAACGTTTAACAAGATAGGAGCGAAGCGTCTAATCTTTATCGGTTTAGGTAGAAACAGCGGACTGACAGAGGAAACCTTAAAAGAAGCATATGGAAAGCTCTTTCAACGTATTAAGGTAAGTCAGTTAACAGAAGTGACTATTGCACTTTCTACTTTTACAACCTCTGTTATTAGTGAAGAAATGTCTGCACGCTTATTAGGTGAAATGAGTCAGCTATCTACATATGAATTTGAACATTATAAGAAGCGCTCGAATCTACCAAGCGTTCAGCTTGAAAAAATAAATATCATTGCTTCTAATAATATCGAGAGTGCTTTTGAGCGCGGTTATGTGTATGGTAAAGCTACAAATTCAGCCCGTACGCTCGTAAATTTACCAAGTAATATGCTAACGGCAACAGATTTAGCTGATTATGCTCAAAAATTAGCCGATAAGTATGGGTTTGAATGCGAAATTCTTGAAAAAGAAGAGATGGAAACGTTAGGGATGGGAGCTTTACTCGCCGTTAACCAAGGATCTACTGAACCTCCTAAAATGATTACATTAAAATATCAAGGGAAAAGTGAGTGGAAGGATGTTATCGGCCTAGTAGGAAAAGGTATTACCTTCGATACAGGTGGCTACTCAATCAAGTCAAAATCCGGGATTGTTGGGATGAAGACGGATATGGGCGGAGCGGCATCGGTGTTAGGAGCAATGGAAGTGATTGGTGAAACAAAACCAAAGCAAAACGTTGTAATGGTCATTCCATCTACGGATAACGTAATTAGCGCAACGGCATTTAAGCCAGATGATGTGATTACAGCTATGAGCGGAAAAACTATTGAAGTATTGAATACAGATGCAGAAGGACGACTGGCTCTAGCAGATGCCATAACGTATGCTAAACACCATGGAGCTTCCTATTTAGTTGATGTAGCAACGTTAACAGGTGGTGTTATTGTAGCTTTAGGAACACATACAACAGGTGCAATGACGAATGATTCCGCTTTTTATGAGAAGCTAAAGGATGCAAGTCAACAGACTGGTGAGATGATTTGGCAACTGCCTATCGCAGAAAAAGATAAAAAGAAGGTGAGAAGCAGTAAAGTAGCGGATTTGAACAACTCACCAGGACGAGAAGGACATGCGATTATGGCAGGAACCTTCCTATTAGAATTTGCGGAAAACACCCCGTGGATTCACTTGGACATTGCTGGAACGGCTACAACAAACAGCGCTAGTTCGTATGGTCCTTCTGGTGCAACAGGCGTTATGGTACGTACATTAGCTCAATTAATTCATGATTTTTAAACAATATTATAGTGGATAATAAAAGCGTGGATGATTCATTCATCCATGCTTTTTGTATAAGAAAACGGTTTAATCAAACGTTTGTTTAGATTTCCCATTGACATTTGAGTGTGAGGTATTATAATGAGTGTATTGTTTTAATTCTCTAATTGTTTAACACACTAAAGTACGGAGGTTTCAAAATGAATGCAGTTTTAGTAGCTGTAGCTGTTATGCTTGTGCTGAGTTTACTTCGTATTAACGTTGTTTTCTCTCTAGCTATCGGTGCTCTCATCGGAGGACTTGTTGGAGGAATTAGCTTAACAGATACAGTCAATATATATACAGAAGGTTTAGGAAATAGTGCATCTGTAGCTTTAAGCTATGGACTGCTCGGAGCGTTTGCTGTTGTAATTTCAAGAACAGGTCTTCCCAACGCAGTAGTAGCAGTTGCACTAAAGATTGTTGGACGCGAAGGAGATACAAAAAGAAAAGCACTTTCTAAAGTACTTATTTTATTAATTATCTTGATTATTTCATGCTTTTCACAAAACGTAATTCCTGTACACATTGCGTTTATTCCATTGCTAATTCCACCGTTGTTAACAGTATTTAATCAACTCGAAATCGATCGTCGTCTTGTTGCAACTGTCATCACGTTTGGATTAGTGACACCATACATGCTTCTACCAGCAGGGTTTGGGAAAATCTATCATGATATTCTTGCAACAAACGTACAAGAGAATGGTTTAGTTGTACACGACGGTGATATCGTTAAAGCAATGGCGTTGCCTGCGTTAGGAATGGTTATTGGCTTGCTTGTAGCGGTCTTTATTTCATATCGTAAGCCCCGTGTTTATAAAGATAGTAAGCTAACAGTGAACGAAGAAACTAGCGATAATGGACTTTCGTATACAAGAAAAGGTATTATCATTTCATTAATAGCTATTTTTGTTGCACTAGCGGTGCAAATTCCATTAGACTCCATGATTTTTGGTTCACTTGCAGGCATTATCGTAGTATACCTAAGCGGTGTTGTGAAATGGAACGAAGCGGATACGGTTTTAACTGATGGTATGCGTATGATGGCATTTATTGGATTTGTTATGCTGTCAGCTTCAGGTTTCGCTAAAGTAATTCAAGAAACGGGAGAC
Source organism: Bacillus sp. VT 712 (assembly GCF_001614195.1). Lineage (NCBI taxonomy): Bacteria > Bacillati > Bacillota > Bacilli > Caryophanales > Bacillaceae > Bacillus > Bacillus sp. VT 712. The sequence continues at coordinate 99,550 of NZ_LWBK01000024.1, forward strand.
GTAGAAACCCTTGTTCAAGGTTCTGTTAATTTAATCGGGGGCAATCAAGTACTAGGAATTTTGTTAATGCTTGTAATTGGTTTATTGGTTACGATGGGAATCGGCTCATCATTTTCAACGATTCCAATCATTGCTACAATTTTCGTGCCACTTTGTTTAGAATTAGGTCTCAGTCCGTTGGCAACTATTTCAGTTATTGGAACAGCGGGTGCGTTGGGGGATGCAGGTTCTCCTGCTTCAGATAGCACGTTAGGGCCGACTTCAGGTTTATCCGTAGACCGTCAGCATAATCATATTTGGGATACATGTGTGCCAACTTTTTTACACTATAACATTCCGTTAATTATTTTTGGATGGATTGCTGCACTTGTACTATAAAGAAAGAAGGGGTTGAGTGATTACTCAACCCTTCTTTTATTTAAACTTGTGATAGTGTTGAAGCTGTTGAATCACATTGACCTAATGCAGCTTCAACAGCCTGTAAAGACTGCTCAATACGCTCACGATTTGAACCTTTTTCAACAGTTTGAAGAGCTTGCTCTAGGCTAGTCTTAGCAGCTGTTAATGATGTGCATGAATCTTGTACAAATCCTCTAGCATTTTTTTGCATGGTATGTACCTCCTTTGTAATTTAGAATCCTTATGTAGTATTTGCGAATATATGGGAATTATAAGGTTTATTTTTGTACATAAAAAAGGATTAACTTTTAATAAAGAAGTTAATCCTTTTAGCCTAATTGCTTAAATTGTTCTGATCCAAGAATTCGTTCCACGTTTTGGTCAAGTTCTTCAATTTTCTTAACAGCTAAAGCATAATCCATTTGGCGATAATGGTGCTTTCCACCTGGCTCTTCGTCTGCTTCATCAGCTAATTTGACTACTTTTTGTAGCGGACGTTGATGAATGGTTCCTTCAGGTAAGTAAGAATCAGTGTGAAGTAAAATAGCTAAAGCAATTTCTTTTGCTGCTTGAGGTTCTTCCCCAAGACGTATTAATAATTTGTGGGCGCGCTCAGCTCCTTTGATTGCATGAATATCATTCTTTTTATATTTTTCATAGTCCCACTGACCATCTGTATACCATTCATAATGACCAATATCGTGAAGTAGGGCCGCTTTAGTTGCTAAATCTGGGTTGACGTTGTACTGAGTGGATAAACGAAAAGCATGATACGCCACAGAAACTGCGTGAGCAACTCCAGATCTTGTTAAATATTTTTTAGCAATTGGGTGTGTGAAGATGTCTAGCAAAGTAACATGTCTCATCATATAATCCCTCCTAAAAAAAGACAGTAAAAAATTATTTCTAACAACAATAGCATATTTGAATAGAAAAAACAACGATAATGTTAGATGAATAAACATAGAAAATCCGTTGTATATTAGTTTATTCATATCGTGAAAACATGTACTTAATATTTTATTAAAATAGAAAAATGGACAAGAGCTACCAGTTGAGGTGAAAGGGTTTTAAACCTTTTGTGAAGAAGATAACCATTGTAAAATAAAAAGTATGCAGAAAAAAATGATATAGCGGAGGGATAAGATGAATACTGACAATACGTTATTAAGTACGCTAGGCATCGAAGTAATTCACGCTAGCAAAGATTATGTAGAAGCGACCATGCCGGTAGATGAACGAACAAAGCAACCTTTTGGTTTACTACATGGCGGAGCATCTGTCGCATTAGCAGAGACAGTTGCTAGCTTGGGAGGGTTTTTAAGTATTGATCAAGAGCAGGAAATATGCGTAGGCTTAGAAATTAATGCAAATCATATTAAAGGAAAAAGAGATGGCGTAGTGACAGCTGTTGGTAAACCAATTCATAAAGGAAAAAAAACAGCTATCTGGGAAGTGGCGATTGTAGATGAGAAAGATGATCTAATTTGTATTTCCCGCTGTACGTTAGCAATACTGCCAAAAAAATAGCAAAAAGACAGGCTGTAAAAGTAAAAAAATTATAAAAGATATGGTGGATATCCTAATCATAGAGACATGCTTTGGAATATAGTAATAACAAAGCATTCTTTTTTTATTGTCCAAAAGAATATTCATAATATTATAAAATATCAATAGAAATAAACCTATCTTTTGCATAAGCGTGCTATAATTATAATAGCAGTCTCGTAGGCAGGTTTATTTAAAAAGGGGTGATAAAGATGAACAATTATGAACACTATGTCTTTATTGACTTTGAATTTACAATGCCCGAATACAAAGGGTATCCCAAAGGCTTTTTTCCTGAAATTATTGAAGTAGGGTTAGTTGCTGTAAGAAACCAAGAAATACAAGACCGCTTTTCTTCGTATGTTAAACCCACTAGTTTTCCAAAGTTAACGGATCGCTGTAAAAGTTTTCTGCACATTCAGCAGAAACACGTAGATGATGGAATTACATTCGAACAGCTAATTCAGCAGTTAGGTCAGTATGAAAGCAGTACAATTATCACTTGGGGAAACATGGATATGAAAGTGCTCAAGCAAAATTGTCAAAAGCAAGGCTTGAAGTTTCCTTTAAAAGGAAAAGAAGTAGATTTGTCTATGGAATATAAGCGTTTCTTTGGAGATCAAAATCAAACAGGTTTATGGAAAGCTGTTCAAGAATATGGAAAAGAAGGAACGGGTAAGCATCACTGTGCGCTTGATGACGCTATGACTACATTTAATATTTTTAAGTTGGTAGAACAAGACAAACGCTATTTACAAAAGCCTGAACCTACTACAATTGGTGATCGGGTCGACTTTTCAAAGTTATTAAATAAATTTGCATTATAAAAGCCAAGTCACCGTAATGTGAATTGGCTTTTTGTTTAAAGTTTATAATCTTTTTGCAGTTGTTCGAGGCATTCAATACTTCTTGTTGCATAAGAATTATCTTTTAAAGAGAGCTCATGTATCAGTGCTGTTAAAGCATTCTCTAATGAATCTTTATATTGTGGAATCTCAGTTGTATATGCTTTAACCATTGGTTTTGGAATATTAGCTTGCTCGTTAAAAGCTAATGCACGGCGTTCATGAAAGAATGGAACATCTACTTGTTGAGGGTTGTGTAAATCTCCTTGTTGAGGATGTTTGATAACCGCTTTTACTCGTACTACATAATGCTGGTCGCGTACTTGTGTAATTTCTCCAATGTATTTTCCAGTTTTGTATAAAGCAGTTACAGAATCACCAATTTCTAAACTCATATTTATCTCTCCTTTAAGTAATGTTCTATTTATTATTATAAGTCATTATAGTTTAAAGTTCATAGAGAAAGGGTGAAAATGATGCAAGCGATAATCATGAATCTATATCTTTATTTTCCAGAAGATAAAACAGAGTATATTCCAGCATTTATATGGATGTTTGTGTTTTTTATAGGAGCATTTCTGACATGGAGGTTTGTTATTAAAGTTTCCAAAAAAGAAGAAGAGAAAATAAAAGAGCTAGAGCGAAAACATTCAGAAGAGTGACCGTTTGTTCAGATAATAATGCAAGCGTTTAAAAATGAAAGTTGCTGGACAATCTATGGGAAGGTGAACCATAAGGGAATCTAAGATTGGAGGGCAACATGAAGAAGTTACTACTAATTGGCTGCATACCATTAGTAATGTTAGTGGGCTGTGGTGAAAAAGACATTTCGAATAAAGAAGTGAAAGTATATAACGCTGATGGAGATAGCTTAGGTAATATAAAGCTAAAAGAAGTATCTGACGGCGTAGAGATTACGTATCAATTGAAAGGACTACCTCCTGGTAAACACGGTGTACATATACATGAAAAAGGCGTGTGCAAAGCTCCTACGTTTAAAACAGCAGGTAATCATTTAAATCCAGATGATAAAAAGCATGGATTACTTCACCCGGATGGTCCAGAGGCTGGTGACTTAAAGAACATTATCGTAAAAGACGATGGGACTTTTGATGGGACAGATATGGCCCCTGAAGTGACATTAAAAGAGGGGAAAGGCTCCCTCATTAAAACGATGGAAGGCTCTTCTATCATTATTACAGAAAATAAAGATGATGGTATGTCTCAACCAACTGGAGATTCTGGTACGCGAATTGCTTGCGGTGTTATTAAGAAAAAACAAGAAAAATAAACCAAAAGGACGCCTAAAAGCGTCCTTTTTTTAGGTTAAGACAGAGCAGCTTTTAACTTCTTTAAACCTTCTTTTAGCTGTTCTCGAGGGCAGCCGATGTTCAATCGAATAAAGCCTTTCCCTTCAGCTGCCCCGTATTTCACACCGCTTTCAACAGCGATTCCCCCTTTTGTTAATAGCAAGTTATGCAAATCTTCATCAGACATATTTAAAGCTCGGCAATCGATCCATAATAAGTAAGTCCCTTCAGGATTAATCACTTTGAGGGAAGGTAGGTTTTTTTTAATAAAGCTTCTAGTAAAGTCAATGTTCTCTTGTAAATATGCTAGCAGTTCGTTCAGCCAAATTTCTCCATGTGTATAAGCAGCCTCTAGGCCAATCGTGCCAAATGTGTTTAATGTGAAAAAGCCTTGTTTGTGCTGCTGTTGTTGATATTTTTCGCGTAATTCGTTATTTGGGATGATAATTGCTGAAGCTTGTAAGCCAGGAACATTAAAGGTTTTGCTTGGTGCTATGCACGTAATGGTACGATTTTCAGCATCTTCATTAAGAGAGCTAATTGGAATATGAACAGACGGTTTATATACTAAGTCCGAATGAATTTCATCAGATAAAATTAATACATCATACTTTTTACAAAGCTCTGCAATTTTCTCTAGCTCACCGCGTTTCCATACTCTACCTATAGGGTTATGTGGGCTACATAAAATAAACATTTTCACCCCAGAAGCAAGCTGCTTTTCAAAAGATGAAAAATCAATTGAATAGCGATCCCCCTTTAAGTATAGAGGACTTTCTATCAATTTACGCTCGTTTACTTTTACCATTTCAAAGAACGGCGTGTATACGGGCGGTTGAATCAAGATTGAATCCCCTTTTTGTGTGTAAGCCTGTATGGCCATACTAATGGCAAAAACAATTCCTGGGCTGTATGTAATCCAATCTGCTTCAATGTTCCACTCATGTCGCTTTTGGACCCAAGAACGAACAGATTCATTCGTTGACTCAGTTGGGGTTGTGTATCCAAAAACACCGTGATCTACACGCTTAGCAATTTCCTTAACGACCTCTTCTGGAGCTGCAAAATCCATATCAGCTACCCAAAAAGGTAACAGGTCTTTTTTTCCAAAAAGATTTTCCATCCGGTCCCATTTCACAGAATTCGTGTTTATGCGATTAATCTTATTATTAAAGAAATCTTTCTTCATAATATGAGCCTCCATTTTAGGTGATTTTTAAATCTATCAAAGAGATTTAAATGACGATACGATGTCTTTATTCTGAATGCTTTGTCTTGAAAAAGTCAAAGAAGTTGCTGTCGAATGCTTAAGAGAAAAAACGCAATGCTTTTTAAATAAATGATAATAGCCCTGTCTTGTTGACAGGACTATATCTTTTTTAGTATTAGCTTGATAAGAAATCCACCATATAATTTCGGATATCGTCCGGGCACTCTTCCGGTAACAAATGTCCCGTGTCTTTTAACGAAATAAAAGTAGAGCTTGGCAAATCTTGTTGAAGCTTCTTACCTAAATGAAGAGGAACTACCCTGTCTTCTTCTCCCCATATCAACAAACTTGGTTTGTTAATTTTACGCAGATCTTTTTCTGATAAGTCTCCTTCTCGATCACGAATCATCTTTGATAATGACATGAAGATACGGTCGTCTAAAAAAGGAGCGGTATACCCTTCAATCATTTCTTCATCAATAAGATCGTGGTTAAAAACGACATTTTGAAGGTTAGCTTTAACACCTTTGCGAGCTAGCCAAGTCTTGACCCATAAATAAAAAAATGGTAAATACGACGACATAACGAGACCAGAATGCAATCGTCCTAGATAGGCAGAGCTACAAAGTAAAACTAGCTTGGATACGTATTGTGGCTGTAACTTAGCGATGTTTAAGCAAATTTGACCACCCATTGAGTGACCAGATAAAATCACTTGTTCTAACTTTAAATGCTCAATGATTTCTAAAACAGTTTTTGCTAAATTTTCATACGAATAGTGAAAAGTTAGTGATTTTTCACTTCGACCAAATGGTGGTAAGTCTATTGCAACAATTGAGAATTTCTGTTTCAATAATGGAATGAGTCTTCTAAAGCTAAAGCTAGATGATAGAAATCCGTGTATGAATACAATTGTTGGCTTTTTAGGGTCAAAATGATGTAATTCATAATATACGTGTACATTGTTAAATGAACGATAGTGTGCTGTCTCCGTTTGGATCATTTGTTTCTTCACTCCAGCTATCTTTTTTAACAGTTTGCCCAGCTATCTTATTTAGTTACATGCAAAATATAGAAGACGAACGTCAAATCTCAATGACTTATGAAATTTGTTATAATGTAAAAAGTGGGAATATTTGATTATTTTCAGGAGGTTATTTACATGTTTTTAGATGAAAAAGAATTAGAAATACTTGAGATTTTAGAAAGAAATAGTCGAATTTCAATAGATACAATTGCTAAGATGGTTGACCTACCCCTAGATGAAGCGACGCTGATTGTAAAAAAATTAGAACGTGAAAAAGTAATTGTTCAATATTCTACCGATATCAACTGGCGCCGAGTGGATGGGCATGAAGGCGTAACGGCTATGATTGACGTTAAGGTAGCTCCTAAAAGAGGCGTGGGGTTTGATGAGATTGCTGAAAGAATTTATCGATTCCAAGAAGTTAAGTCTGTTTATTTGATGTCTGGAGCTTATGATTTATCTGTTATTATCGAAGGGAAATCAATGTCTGAAGTAGCATTCTTTGTTTCGGAAAGACTTTCAACATTAGATTCGGTATTGTCCACAACGACGCATTTTATTTTAAAAAAATACAAACATGACGGAACGATTTATGAACAAGGTGATGAAGACCGTAGAATCGTGGTGTCTCCGTAATGAAAGAACGCTTGTCTAAGACAGTACAGAGCTTACAACCATCAGGAATTAGACGTTTTTTCGATTTAGCAGCGAGTATGGATAATGTTATCTCTCTTGGTGTTGGGGAGCCAGATTTTGTTACATCGTGGTCCGTACGCGAAGCCAGTATTTTATCACTTGAAAGAGGCTATACATCCTATACAGCGAATGCAGGTTTACTTGAGCTTCGTCAAGAACTAATGAATTATATGAAAAAGCAGTTTGGCGTTTCATATGATTATCAAAATGAAATTTTAGTTACGGTTGGAGGTAGCCAAGCATTAGACGTGGCAATGCGTGCTATTATTAATCCTGGTGATGAGATCATTGTTGTAGAGCCAAACTTTGTTTCATATAGTCCACTCATAACGTTAGCTGGAGGTGTTCCAGTTCCTGTTGAAACAACGGCAGACACGGAATTTAAACTGCAGCCAGAACAGATTGAAGCGGTTATTACAAAACAGACAAAAGCGCTCTTGCTTTGTTCTCCCAATAACCCAACAGGTAGTTCATTAACTAAGGCGGAACTTGAAGCAATTGCTGATATTGTCATAAAATATGATTTATTGGTTATTACAGATGAAATTTATGCAGAGCTAACCTACGACGAACCATTTACATCGATTGCTTCCATTGGTGCAATGAGAGATAGAACCATCATTGTCTCCGGCTTTTCAAAAGGTTTTGCAATGACAGGCTGGAGATTGGGATATATTTGCGCACCAGTAGATCTGTTACAAGCCATGTTGAAAATTCATCAATATACTATGATGTGTGCACCAACAATGGCCCAATACGGAGCAATTGAAGCGCTGAAAAATGGGTCACACGATGTAGAAGAAATGAGAAAAAGTTATCGACGAAGACGGAATTATATGGTCAAATCATTAAATGAAATTCAGCTTTCGTGCCATACACCAGGAGGGGCTTTTTATGTGTTTCCATCCATAAAAAAAACCGGCTTAACTTCGGAGCAATTTGCTGAACAGCTTCTCTTAGAAGAAAGAGTGGCAGTGGTGCCAGGTAGTGTTTTTGGGCTAGGAGGAGAGGGACACGTACGCTGTTCTTATGCTTCTTCCATGGAATCCTTAGAAGAAGCTATAAAACGTATTGGCCGTTTCATGCAAAATAAGTTATAATAGAAGAACCATGCTAATGAGCCATGTCAGAAGTTAGCATGGTTTATTTTTTGCGGATAGAATCAATTTTCTATTTATAATTTAAGGGAAATATGGGAAATAATAAAGTATAATAAATATAACTAGTTTTTGATTCAAAACGTGAACTGTGCTATAATTTTAAATTGGCTATAATGATGAAAATAAAAGGTATTTAGGAGTGTTCATATGTCAAAATTTGAAATCGGTACTGTTACAAAAGGAAAAGTAACGGGCATTCAACCATACGGTGCATTTGTTGCATTAGATGAAGAAACACAAGGTCTAGTTCATATCTCAGAAGTTAAACATGGCTTCGTAAAAGATATCAACGAGCACCTATCAGTTGGTGACGAAGTAAACGTGAAAGTTTTATCAGTAGATGAAGCAACTGGTAAAATTGGTTTATCAATTCGTGCTACAGAGCCAGCTCCAGAAAAAACAGAAGCAGCGCCTAAAAAGCAAGCAGCTAAAAAGCGTCAAGCAACTGTACAACACACTGAGTCTACTCAAGGATTCAACACATTAAAAGAAAAATTAGAAGAGTGGATTGAGCAATCAAACCGCGAAGATCTAATTAAAAAATAATGTTTAAAAAGCGCACTGCAGTGCGCTTTTTTCTTAATGGGTTGTTCTTGGTTCAGTACGCTCTACCTCTTCAGATGGTTTAAATAATAAGCCTAAGTTAATTAAACCAGCGATTCCCACTAATCCGTATACAATGCGAGAAAGGGCAGCAGATTGTCCACCGAAAATAGCTGCTACTAAATCGAATTGAAAAAATCCAATAAGTCCCCAGTTAATTGCTCCAATAATCGTTAATACTAACGCAAATCGTTGAACACCACTCATCTATTCTCCTCCTTTCTTTTTGTATTCACTCATTAGCTTTAGACGTTTAAGAAAAAATATTCGTGGAAAGAAACAAAGGAGAACATAGGCAAAAACGTTAGATAAATGCAGAGTGAAAAGAAGGGTTTTCGGAAATAATCTGTGAAAAGTCACTTTGCTTTACATCTTATTTATCGTTGTTCATAATGATGATTATTAGGAGGTTTTCTTATGAAAAATTTCACTTTTTATAATCCAACAAAATTAATTTTTGGTAAAGGCCAATTAGAACAATTAAAAACAGAAGCAGCTCGCTTCGGTAAAAAAATATTAGTCGTATACGGTGGCGGAAGCATTAAGCGAAACGGTTTATACGACCAAGTAATGAATGAGTTAAAAGAAATCAATGCAGAAGTATATGAGTTAGCGGGTGTTGAGCCCAACCCTCGTTTAACAACAGTAAGACGCGGAATTGAACTTTGCAAAGAACATGATATTGAGTTCTTGTTAGCAGTAGGTGGAGGAAGCGTAATTGATTGTACAAAAGCAATCGCTGCAGGTGCTAAATATGATGGCGATGTGTGGGATATTATTAATCGTGACGCTGTAGCGAAAGAAGCTCTTCCTTTTGGAACAGTTTTAACTCTAGCAGCAACAGGTTCAGAAATGAATGCAGGTTCTGTTATTACAAATTGGGAAACAAATGAAAAATACGGTTGGGGAAGCCCTGCTACATTCCCACAGTTTTCTATTTTAGATCCTGTTAACACATTTACAGTACCACAAAATCAAACTGTTTACGGTATGGTTGATATGATGAGCCATGTGTTTGAACAGTATTTTCATGATGCAACAAATACACCGCTTCAAGACCGCATGTGTGAAGGGGTTTTACGAACTGTTATTGAAACAGGTCCTAAATTAATAAATGATCTGGAAAATTATGAACTTCGCGAAACAATTCTATATAGCGGTACAATTGCTCTAAACGGCATGTTACAAATGGGTCACCAAGGTGACTGGGCAAGTCATAACATCGAGCATGCAGTATCAGCTGTCTATGATATTCCTCATGCAGGTGGTTTGGCTATCTTATTCCCAAATTGGATGAAGCATGTTATGGATGAAAACGTAGAACGCTTCAAGCAAATGGCTGTACGCGTATTCGACGTCAAGACAGAAGGTAAAACAGATAAAGAAGTCGCTCTAGAAGGTGTTGAAAAGCTTCGTGAATTCTGGACAAGCTTAGGTGCTCCAACGCGCTTAGCTGATTATGAAATCGGTGAAGACAAATTAGACCTTATGGCTGATCGTGCAATGGCTAAAGGCGAATTTGGTCGTTTTAAAAAGCTAAATCGCGATGATGTAATGGCGATATTACGCGCTTCTCTATAATAAAAAAAATGCCCTGTGTTAACCAGCACAGGGCATTTTTTTATTCAGACATACTTCGTTTTTTTTGCTTTTCTTTTAGATCGTCTCGAACAGTACCTTTCCAAAGGGGAGATCCGCTGTAATAAGCAGCTCTTCCTAATAGATGTCCGGCAACTGGTGATGTAATAAATACAAACACAATGCCTAATAGCAACTGTCCGTTAATGGAACCATCTTTAATCCAGAAAAACAGTAAACATCCTACTAAGATAAGTAGCACACCAAGCGTGGCGCTTTTAGAAGCGGCATGGCTTCGTGTATAGGTGTCGGGTAGCCTAATGAGGCCAATCATTGTAACAACGGTTAACAGAGCGCCCATTAGAATAATAATACCGATAATTAAATCACTGATCGCGGTCATATTCAATAATCGCTCCTTTTTCTAAAAACTTACCAAACGCAACAGTACCAACAAAAGCGATAATTCCAATTAAAAGAATTACTTCTACAAATGATGTTGTGCGTAGCATAATAGATAGGATGGCCGTAACAGCTATAATGTTAATGCCAATCGCATCTAAAGCCATAGCGCGGTCACCCGTGGTAGGCCCTTTGATGATGCGATATACAAATCCAATCGTCGAAATTGAAATTAACAGCAGCGATAGATTAAGTAACATGTCTAGCATATTAGCGGCTCACCTCCATAATGGCTTTTTCAAATGAATGTTGAATATCCTTAATTACCTCGTCAATATCATCCACGTTCATGGCGTGAATATAAAGAGTTGAGTTATCATCTGACACATCAATTACCACCGTTCCAGGTGTTAAGGTAATGAGTAGTGAAAGAGTCGTAACCTCCCAATCTTTTTCAAGCTTCGTTGGCATCGCAAAAATTGCAGGCTTTATATTTAACTTTGGACGCAACACATCTTGAATAACCGCGATATTTGCTTTAAACAGCTCAACAAGAAAGATAAGAAGCAGTTTAATGACCGAAAATACTTTTTCTAAATAAAATCTTTGAGGAAAGAAGCGTCGAAAGACAAACAGCATAACTGCTCCCCAAAAGAAACCAATAAGAAAAGAGGGTCCGGTCCAAATACCTCTTAAAAACATCCATGTAACAGCAATTACTACGTTTAATAATAGTTGAAATGACATGCAGATCTACTCCTTTAACACCGATTCGATATAAATAGAAGGGTCCATGAGTGTTTCAGCTGCCATTGAAATATAAGGGAATACAACCTCCGCACCTAATCCTAAGAATATTGAGATCGCAAGTAGAATAGCTGATGGATACAGCATTCCTTTTGTAGACCCTTTCTCTTGCTCCTCGGTTAATTTTGGTGCGCGCCAGAAGCAGTTCATAAAAATCTTCATCGCGGAATATAACACCATTAAGCTTGATACAAGCAATACAATAACAAATGTATAGCTCTGTGACTCTAATCCACCTTGGACAAGAAGAAATTTACCAACAAATCCACTTAGCGGAGGTATACCAGCTAGCGAGACAACAGCGACGAAAAACATCCAACCCAATTGAGGGTGACGCTGAATTAATCCGCCCATCTCTTTTAGCTTAGACGTCCCTGTAATAGCAATGATAGCTCCGCCTAGTAAGAACAGTGCGGCTTTAATAATCATATCGTGAATTAAGTAATAAATTGCACCTTCAATTCCTGCCGGTGTTGTTAAGGTGATACCGTATACGATAACACCAACTGCAATGACAATATTATAGATTAAAATCTTATTCATATCGTTATAAGCAATAGCGCCAACTGTACCGATGACAATCGTTAATAGTGCCGTATAGCCAATAAGTTGATGTGTCACCTCAGGCTGATGATAAAAAATCAGCGTGAACGTACGGAAGATAGAATAGATTCCAACTTTCGTTAGTAATGCACCAAAAAGAGCTGTGACAACGGGAGGAGGTGCATTATAGGCGCTTGGTAACCAGAAGTACATTGGGAAAAGAGCGGCTTTTAGACCGAATACAATGAAAAATAAAACCCCAATGGTCGTTAAAATCCCTGGTTGATTTACTTCAGCAACCCTTTGTGATAAGTCCGCCATATTGAGAGTACCAGTAACCGAATACAAGTAAGCTACAGTTATAACAAAAAGAGCGGAGGAAATCACGTTTACTAGTATATATTTAAGTGACTCTCGTAGCTGCGCTCTGGTGCCTCCAATAACAATTAGAGCATATGAAGACATTAACATTACTTCGAAGAAAACGAATAAGTTGAAAATATCTCCAGTTAAAAAGGCGCCAAATACTCCAACCATTAAGAAATGAACGAGTGGATAGAAGTAGAATCGTTCTCGTTTTTCTCCAATGGAGCGAAAAGCAAATAGTATACAGCAAAGTGCAACAATGCTTGCCGTTAATACAAGCAAAGCAGCAAGCATATCAGCTACTAAAATAATTCCAAACGGAGGGTCCCAGTTCCCGAGCTTATGAGTTAGGATACCCTCTTTATATACAAGTTGTACTAAATAAGCTGCAAATCCAGTTGTAGCAATTAACGATATCGTACTGATTATTCGTTGAAGTTTAATATTATCTTTGAAAAATATAAGCACAACACCTACAACAAACGGGATAAGCAGCGGAATGATTACAAAGTTATTCATCATGTTCATGTCCCCTTAACTTGTCCATATCGTCTGTTCCGAGTTCTTGATAAGCTCTGTAAGCTAATACAAGGAAAAAGGAAGTAACACCAAAGCTAATAACAATTGCAGTTAAAATTAATGCTTGAGGTAGGGGGTCAGTATAAGAGGGAGCATTTTCCCCTAACAAAGGTACTGTTCCACCTTTTAATCCACCCATTGTGAGTATTAATAAGTGTGCTCCGTGACTTAGTATACCTGTTCCAATAATAATTCGTAGTAGACTACGAGATAACATTAAATAAACTGCTACTGTGAACAAAATTCCGGCTACAATTGACATTAATATTTCCATTATTCACTCTCTCCAATCGTTTGAATAATGGTCATCGTAACACCAACAACTACTAGATATACACCAAGGTCAAACAACACAACAGTTGCAAGTGCAGTTTTTCCTAGTATAGGAAGGTAAAAATAATCAAATGTGTGTGTGAGGAATGGAACTTTAAAAACAAAAGCTCCAAGTCCCGTTAATAAAGCTAATAATAATCCGGAGGCCGCTACTTTTTTGTGATCAAAAGGAATGACTTTTGATACGGTTTTAATATCAAAAGCCAATAACAATAACACAAGAGCGGAAGCGGTGGTAAGACCGCCTACAAACCCTCCACCTGGTGTGTAATGACCTGCAAAGAAAAGGTGAATGGCAAAAATGATAATGATAAACGTTACGACTTTAGTGGTCGTTTGTAAAATTAAATCGTTCTTTTTCATTATCTATCCTCCTCCTTTGCTAATCTTAATCGAATCATGCTGTAAATTCCGAGTGCAGCAATGCATAGCACAGCTATTTCAAACAGCGTATCAAATCCACGGAAGTCAACGAGAATAACGTTTACCATGTTTTCTCCACCTGCTTTTTTATAACTGTTCTCAATAAAGTATTGTGAAATCGAATCAAATAGTTTTGTACTGCTAGATGCAATACCGACAAGTGTTACTGTAACTCCTACAAGTAAAGCGATAATAAAGTTTGGTAGGTGAAATTTAACTCGTACTTTTTTCGCTTTAAATTCTGGAAGGTGATAGAAGCACAGTAAGAATAGTGCAACAGATACGGTTTCAATTACTAACTGTGTTAAGGCTAAATCAGGCGCTCTAAATAAGACAAAGAACAGAGCTAGGGTGTAACCCACGACGCCTAACGAAATGATAGCTGTTAAGCGTGACTTGGCAAAAACAGTAGTAATGGCTCCAAGGACCATAATTACAGCTAGAATTGCTTCGTAGATTCCAATATCAGCCATGTTAGAGGTATCTACTTTAAATCCACCTTGTGTAAACAAGGTAATTAAAACAGCTGTACCGATAAAGGCAAAGATAATTAAGAGGTAATCACGAATAAAGCCTGTCATCATAAATTTCATGATGCCACTCGAACCTTTTTCCATACCCGCTAATCCATTGTTGTACGCGTTATTTAGCGTAATAGACTCAGGGAACAAGCGATAAACTTTTGTCCACTTATTTAATGTTAAGAATAGTAAGATACCCATAGCGATGACACCAATTGTCATAAATAGCTCGGGCGTAAAGCCATGCCAAAACGTAATGTGAACATGGAACTGCTCACCGGCATCTAATAAACTTGGTGCAATTGAAGCCATGGTTGGTTCAATAATGCTAGATTCTAATATATTTGGGAATAAACCAAAGATAACAACAAGTGAAGCTAAAATAACAGGTGAAATTAGCATACCTATCGGAGCTTCATGTGGCTTTTTCTCTAGCTTCTCAGGTTGATACTTACCAGTAAATGTTTTGAATACCAAAATCATGCTATAAACAAACGTGAATATACTTGCAATCCAAGCAATAACTGGAAACAGCATTCCCCATGTTTCCATGTTATAGATATTCATCTTCGTTACGTTGACCATTCCCGTAAAGAACATTTCTTTACTTAAGAATCCGTTGAAAGGTGGAAGACCAGCCATTGCAAATCCACCAATTACTGTAATTGTGAATGTTACCGGCATAAGAGTCATTAGCCCGCCTAGTTTACGAATATCACGCGTTCCCGTTTCATGGTCTACAATACCAACAACCATAAATAAACTACCTTTAAATGTAGCATGGTTAATAAGATGGAATACAGCTGCCGTAATTGCTACAACATAAATGTTATCGTCTAAAAATTCATAGTGTAACGCTGCACTTCCTACACCAAGTAAAGACATAATCATTCCAAGCTGACTGATTGTTGAGAAAGCTAAGATTCCCTTTAAGTCTGTCTGCTTCACGGCTGAGAAAGACCCCCAGAAAAGGGTTATAACCCCAATGGTTGAGACCAGCGTAAACCACACTGCGTGGTCTGAAAAAACCGGACTTAAGCGTGCAACTAGATAAATACCAGCTTTAACCATTGTTGCAGAGTGCAGATAAGCACTAACTGGTGTTGGTGCTTCCATTGCATCTGGTAGCCAGATGTGGAATGGGAATTGTGCAGATTTTGTAAATGCACCAAGCAAAACAAGAATCATTGCGGGGATAAAGAGTGAACTTGATGTGACAACATCTAAGTTTGCGACAATCTCTCTAATGCTAAATGTACCGCTTGGAATTGATAGTAATACGATTCCTGCTAATAAAGCCAAGCCACCAAAAACCGTGATAAGCATCGACTTTTGAGCTCCATAGCGTGACTTCTCTCGTTGATACCAATAGCCAATAAGTAGGAAAGACGAAAGACTTGTTAGCTCCCAAAAGCTATAAAGAACAATTAGGTTATCAGACAAGACTACTCCAAGCATAGCTCCCATAAACATTAAGAGATACACATAAAAAGTATGAAGTGACTCTTTTGTTTTTGATAGATAGTAGATGGAATACAGGATTACTAGCGTTCCAATTCCTGTAATTAGCAAAGCAAATAATAAGCCCAGTCCATCAATATAAGCATCAAAATTAATCCCTAAGCTAGGTATCCATTTCAATGAATATAAATACGAATTTCCGTTCGCAACTCCGCTTATATACTTCGTAAAGTAAATGAACAGCACAAGCGGCAATGGCAACACAAACCACCCTGTATGAATCTGTTTAAATGATTTATACAGAAGTGGAATAAGAAATGCTAATAAGAATGGTGAGATGATCACCAGATGTAACCAAGACAAAACACAAACCTCCTTGTGACATCCAATAGATTAGATTTTCTATGAATGATTATATAATACTTTAACAGTGCGTGCATCCTTGCTACTCAGTAGTATCAACGTTTTTCACCTGTCTTATTAAATAAATAGAAACTCGTCTACACAACCTCAAAAAAATTTTTTTTTTGAATAAAAACCGTCGATTTTTGTCACCCTAATAGTGAGGTGATAAATGTGTATCTCAGACAAATTATAGCGAGTGGATCAATATTTGGAGTTCTAGTTACTGGAGGATATATGGTGGATAGTCACCTAACTGCTAAAGAACAGCAAAAGTTCAACATGTCTCCAATTCAATATGAACAAATGTCTACATCTGCTGACACTGCCATTATTGAAAGGCCTGTTGAACTCCCGACTTATAAGCCAAGAGAATATGTAAAGATTGGCGCAACCAATTATGTCATTTCTGAAGGGAAATCCATTCTTGAAGAAAATGAATAAATATTAAATAGCGAAGAATTAGAAACGGTTTCAAGAATACGCTCTTTAAACCGTTTTTTATTGTTATGAAAAATCATATTGTGAAAAGCAAAAATCTCCTATTAGAAGGTTGTTTTATGAAAGAGAAAAAGTGTATAGTGAAAAAGAATTTGTAAAAAGACTAGGATAACAACATTTGTATTAATGTCTTTTACTTGAATTCATTGCATCCTTTCGATAAAGTGAAAGGAAAGAACAATTTAATGGAGGAACAGAATATGACACATGTTCGTTTTGATTATTCAAATGCGTTATCTTTCTTTGGTGAGCACGAACTTACATACCTTCGCGATGCTGTTAAAGTAGCGCATCATTCAATTCATGAAAAAACAGGGGCAGGTAACGACTTTCTAGGATGGGTAGACCTACCAACTGACTATGACAAAGAAGAATTTGCTCGTATTCAAAAAAGTGCAGAAAAAATTAAAAGTGATTCAGATGTTTTAATTGTAATTGGGATTGGTGGTTCTTATCTAGGAGCACGTGCTGCAATTGAAATGTTACAACATTCATTCTACAACACGTTATCAAAAGAACAGCGTAAAACGCCACAAGTAATCTTTGCTGGAAATAATATTAGCTCGACATACATGAAAGACTTAATGGATGTATTGCAAGACAAAGATTTCTCTATTAATGTTATTTCAAAATCAGGTACTACTACAGAGCCTGCTATCGCTTTCCGTATTTTCCGTAAATTGTTAGAAGAGAAATATGGTAAGGAAGAAGCGCGTGGTCGTATTTACGCTACAACAGATAAAGCGCGTGGAGCATTAAAAACGCTAGCAGATGAAGAAGGCTATGAAACATTTGTTATTCCTGATGATGTTGGGGGCCGTTATTCTGTGTTAACAGCGGTAGGGCTTTTACCGATTGCAGCTGCTGGTTTAAAAATTGAAGACATGATGAAAGGTGCAGCAGCAGCACAAAATGATTTTGCAGCTTCTGAGCTTGAGCAAAACCCTGCGTACCAATATGCAGTTGCTCGAAACGTCCTTTACAATAAAGGTAAAACAATTGAGATGCTAATTAACTATGAGCCAGCTCTTCAATACTTTGCAGAGTGGTGGAAACAACTGTTTGGTGAAAGTGAAGGAAAAGACCAAAAAGGTATCTATCCTTCTTCAGCGAACTTCTCTACTGATCTTCACTCATTAGGTCAATATGTACAAGAAGGTCGCCGTGACTTATTTGAAACAATTGTGCAAGTAGAAAAGCCACGCCATGAATTAACAATTGAGTCAGATGCAGCAGATTTAGACGGCTTAAACTATTTAGCTGGTGAAACAGTTGATTTTGTAAATAAAAAGGCATTCCAAGGCACGATGCTTGCTCATACTGATGGTGGTGTGCCAAACTTAGTTGTAAGCATTCCAGCTTTAGATGAGTATACCTTTGGTTATTTAGTATACTTCTTCGAGAAAGCTTGTGCGATGAGTGGTTACCTATTAGGTGTTAACCCATTTGATCAGCCTGGTGTAGAAGCATATAAGGTAAATATGTTTGCGCTTCTTGGTAAACCAGGGTTTGAAGAGAAAAAAGCAGAATTAGAAAAACGTTTAAAATAAGATATCAAGTAGAAGTGCGGAATTTGTTTCCGCACTTTTTTTATGGATAATTTATAGTGAAAAGGAGATGTTAACAAAAGAGGAGGCGAGGTAATGATCGAATTAGCTTCAAAATTAGAAGGTGAACTATTTAAGCTATATGTATTAGAGCAGACATTAAAGCCACTGGGATACGTTATAGGAGGGAACTGGGATTACGACCACGGTTTTTTTGATTATAAGATAAATGATGAAGTTGGATACCAGTTTTTACGAATTCCTTTTCAGGCTATGGATGGTCAGCTGGATTCACAAGGAACAACAGTTCAAATTGGAAAGCCCTATTTGCTTTCACACAAATATCAAATTGGGCTAGATGATAATGTTGATGTAGGTAATATTAATGCATCGTTTAATCAATTTGCAGAGCCTCAAGATCCTGATGCACAATTTCCTGATGAATACCTTTCGTTAGGAAAAGAATTGTTAAAAGAGGCAGAAGAAGCGTTACAAAGCTAAAAGAAGGTAGAGGGATTGTTACTCTTTTAGCTTTGTAACAAAAATATTTTCATGCATTAATTGGCTAATCAGTTCATTCGTTTTAATGATTTCATTAATTCCAATTGTTTCTGCATTTCGGATATGCTTTTCAGTTAAAAGCTCAGCAATGAGATAGGCAGAAGGATTGGCGCCTCTAATCGCTACCAGTGTCACAATTGTTTGCATATCAGCTTGTTCTTCTGTTGTATGTTGATCAGCAGTTATTAATACTTTTTTCGCTTTTGAAAGGTTCGCTAATGATAACGTATTAGAATCGGAAGCACTGCCTTTAATGAAGTGTAATCGATCACAAATCATTGGATTTTTCTTTAGGCTACTGTCAATTAAGACAATAACTTCTTCGTGAAAAGCCTTTTTATATTCTTCAATAACCAGTCTAGCTCTTTCATTCCAACCAATAATAATAAGGTGACCTTCGCCTAAAAACTTTAAATTTCCTTCTAGATAGGCATTTTCTTTTGACACGGCAATTGTAGCCAGTGAAACAAAGTAGGTAGTAATAAAACCTGTGCCAATTAAAATTAAAAGCATAGCAATTAGCTTACCTATAACGGTGTCTGGCACAAAATCTCCATAGCCAATTGTTGAAATGGTAATAACTACCCACCAAATCCCATCAAAAATTGTAAAAAAAGTTTGTGGTTCAGCTATGTGCATAATAGTTCCAAATAAAATAACTAAAAACGTAATAATAAATAGTAAACGCGTTATGACAGAGCGTCGGAAAAAGCGAAACAGAAGCCAATCGACCATAAAAAAAACCTCCTAGCATAAGGGTCTAGTTATTAGTATGACCAACTTATGAAAGAGGTATAAGAACTTATCTCGTTTTTACTTCCATATATTCAATCCATTCACCGTCAGGGCCATAAAAGAATAAATATTTTGCTCCGTTAGGCAACGTTACGATTTCTTCGTCTACAAAAGAAACGTTGAGATTCTTTAAACGTGAACGTTCTTCTTCGATATTGTCTACTGTAAGCGCAAAGTGATGAACTTTCCCTTCTGAAGGTAGTGAAGCGTTGTATCCTTCAATTAATTCAACAATGATATTGTTGTCTATTCCTAAGAAAGCTAGCTTCAAGGACGGATCTGTATGTGGAAACGTTTCTAGTAATTCTAACCCAACAATTTCTGTATAAAATGTTATTGACTCTTGAATATTTTTTACCTGAATACCTACGTGCCCAAATCCTAGAATTGCCATAATTATCACCTTTTCTGAATTAGTTTCTGTATAATAGTTTAAATTTTCGGTCAAATACAGTCAAATAAAAAAGCAGCATAATAGCTGCTCCTTTATTATTTATCAATTTCTCGAGAGCGTTCCCAGAAATCTAAATTCTCTAAGCCTTTAACAGAATCTTTGTAGAAAACAGGATCTTTTCCTGCTTTACGCTGAGACAAGTAATCGTTTAAGACTGCAATTGCAACTTTTCCTAGTAAAACAATTGCAATTAGGTTTGTAATTGCCATTAGGGCCATAAATAAGTCTGCAAGTCCCCAAACAACGCCTAAGCTTGCAACTGAACCAAACAATACCATTAAGATAACCCCGAATCGATAAAGGTTTAACCAGATTTTGTTTGATGTTAAAAATTCAATGTTTGTTTCTCCATAATAATAGTTAGCTACTAACGAGCTAAATGCAAACATAAATAAAATGATAGCAATGAATTGAACAGCCCATCCACCAATATGTGTACTTAACGCAACTTGAGTCAATTGAATTCCTTCAAGTCCAGGCGTTGCATACGCACCAGATAATAACACGATAAATGCAGTACAACTACAGATGATTAGCGTATCGTTAAAGACGGCCAGAGCTTGAATGAAACCTTGCTTAGCTGGGTGACTGACAGATGCCGCTGCGGCTGCGTTAGGTGCACTACCCATACCAGCTTCGTTGGAGAATAATCCGCGTTTGATACCATTCATGATGGCAGCACCGATGGCACCGGCAAATGCTTCTTCAAATCCAAAAGCGCTTTTTATAATTAATGCGATCATATGTGGAATTTCTGTAATATTAATAGCTAAAACAACTAATGCTAATCCAATATATACAACTGCCATTACTACTACAATTAACTCTGATGCTTTGGCTACTCGTTTAATACCACCAAAAATGAGAACACCTACAATGGCTGTAACAACAACACCAACAATGAAGCGATTAACGCCAAAAGCTTCTTCAAAAGCAAGTGAAATAGTATTAGCTTGTACAGAGTTAAATACTAATCCGAATGAGATTGTAATTAAGATGGAAAATAAAACACCCATCCAGCGTTTGTTTAAACCTTTTTCCATGTAGTAAGCAGGACCACCACGAAAACCGTCTTTGTCTTTTACTTTATATACTTGAGCAAGGGTGCTTTCAATAAAAGCTGATGCTGATCCAACTAAAGCAACAACCCACATCCAAAACACTGCTCCAGGGCCCCCAAGAGCAATTGCAGAAGCAACACCAGCAAGGTTCCCAGTACCTACACGAGCTGCTGTACTAATAGCAAAAGCTTGAAAGGAGGTAATTCCTTTTTTATCGCTTCCGTCTGTTTTAGCGCCTTCACCTAACAAGCGAACCATTTCTTTGAACTGACTAAACTGAACGAATTTTGTACGAATTGTAAAATATAATCCAACTAATAAAAGAAGCGCAATTAATATATAAGTCCATAAAAAATTATTGGCTTCATCCACAAAGCTGCTGAATAGAGTCGATATGGTTTCCATCCTAAAAGTTCTCTCCCTTAATTAACGATTAACCTTAGCTGTTCATAAAAAGAGTCATTTTAATGATGCTTTTTTAAAATGTGTAAGGTTTTCTGACATTAGTGATTATAGCGCGTTAGATGTATAAAAGGCAACCTGTAATAAGTTTTTTTTATCGTGTAATCTCTTTTTTTATAACTATAAGATATGATGTCAGACAGTTGTAGTCGCTTACAGGATGTTTTTGCTGGAATGGATTGGATATAAGCTACCTTCTAAAGCAAAAGATATTCGACCGCTTTCTTCTGATACAACTAAAATAAGTGCGTCGCACTGTTCAGACATACCAAGAGCTGCACGGTGGCGTGTTCCAAGCTTCTTTTGCAGTACTTTTGTGGACAGTGGTAAAACATTAGCAGCCGAAATAATTTGATTGTTTCTAATCACAATGGCACCATCATGTAATGGATTTCCAGGATAAAAAACTGTTTCAACGAGCGTAGACGTAACTGGAGCGTGAATAGGAATTCCTTTTTGAATTAAGTGCTCCACTGAGTCATTTCTCTCAATAACCATTAAAGCTCCATGATGTTTCTCAGATAAACTATGTATCGCGAGTGAAAGAGCTGCGTATTCGTGGGTGTAAGGAGACAAGTAATGTCTTAAATAATAGGATGCAGCTGTGGACTGTACGCTTTGAAATAATTTTCTTAAGTCTTCAAAATCACATAAAACACAGTGGTCACTGCTTTCTAGATGTTGCTGAATTTTGGTTGCTTCCGCTGCTATTTGACTTAAATGATTGTGTAAACTTTGTTTAATTACATCATCTAATTGAAAAGAGTGACTTTCCATCATTGAACATAGCTCCAATCTAAAATAATTATTATGTTTTAATGTGTACGAAAGACATAAATCTATACTATAACGGTGTGAATTAAGAGTGACGCCCAAAAAAATTGCTCATATAATGAAAAAATAATAGATATTTCTGTTAATTTAAAGTATAGTTTTCTTATCGGATAAATTATTTTTGCTGTTGACAAATATTCTAAATATGCTAAAATTTTTAAAAAATACTTATCCAGAGTGGTGGAGGGAACTGGCCCTTTGAAACCCAGCAACCTGCATGTTGTGCAAGGTGCTAACTCCAACAAAATGATTTTCATTTTGAAAGATAAGGTGAATTTGTTGCCTAATCAGTCTTTCAGATGTGGAAGACTTTTTATTTTTCATGAAAAAACAGAAGCCTGTTGAATATATTGTTAACAAATAAGGAGGGACTGTGATGGCACAAAACTCTGACTTAAATTCTGTTTTTGCAAGCGTAGAAAAAATGTTAAGCGACATGAAGTTTGGCTCAATCACGCTTGTGGTTCAAGATGGGAAAGTAGTTCAACTCGAGAAAAATGAAAAAATAAGAATTAAATAAATAGCTGACTAGACAAACTAGAGGCGGTTTTATCCTTCATTATGGGGGTAAAACCGTCTTTTTTGATTGGATAACAAAGTATTGGAGTGAAAATCATGAGTGTATATACGTATGAAAATTGGCCAAATCAATTTCCGACTTTTGATGAGCAAGATGAAACAAAGGGAGCTTTAAAGGCATTAGAGTGGGCATATAACCATTATGGTGATTCTCTTATTTACGCATCTAGCTTTGGAATTGAAGGAATTGTATTAATTGATTTAATTTCAAAAGTGAAAAAAGATGCTCACATTGTTTTTTTAGACACAGGTGTTCATTTTAAAGAGACGTACGAAGTCATTGAAGCAATTAAAGAGAGGTTTCCAGATTTACGTATCCAAATGAAAAAGCCTAACCTATCGCTAAAAGAGCAAGCTGAAAAGCATGGAGATGAACTTTGGAAAACTGAGCCTAACCTATGCTGTCAAATTCGCAAGATTATTCCTTTAAAAGAATCACTTGCTCCGTATGATGCTTGGATTTCAGGGTTAAGAAGAGAACAATCTGAATCAAGAAGTAAAACAGAGTTTTTTAATAAGGACGAGAAATTCAAAAAGATTAAAGTTTGCCCATTAATTCATTGGTCTTGGAAAGAAATTTGGCGATATGTATATAAGCATAACTTGCCGTATAACAAACTTCACGATCAAGGGTATCCAAGCATTGGATGTGAGCCCTGTACGCTACCTGCCTATAACATGGAAGATTTACGATCTGGAAGATGGGCAGGTACTAAGAAAGTGGAATGTGGCTTACATGAATCTTAAATGAAAGAGCTGAAAATTTATGCTTGTTTACATTGCTTTTGCAATCGCCCTCTTTTTTGCGATGAATATTGGCGCAAGTGGTGCAGCTGCTGCTATGGGAGTCTCTTACGGTTCAGGTGCCATTAAGCATCGCAAAGTGGCATTAGTTATATGTGCACTAGGTATTTTACTAGGTGCTGTTATCGGTGGAGGAGAAGTTGTTAAAACCATTGGTTCTGGTATTATCCCAGAAAGTATTCTAACGGTGGAGCTAGTTATCATTATTTTAGCTTCTGCCACTCTATCATTATTCTTTGCTAATTTAATTGGAATACCACTATCAACTAGTGAAGTGACAGTAGGATCAGTTGTAGGTGTTGGGATTGCCTATCAATCTGTTTATATACAAAAGCTATTAATTGTTATGAGCTTTTGGGTTATTGTACCGATTATTTCGTTTGTAATTGCCTTTGTATGTGGGTGGTTATTAAAAAAGAAAAAAACGCCTACTCAGCAAAAGTGGAAAAAGCCACTTGCAGTTTTAGTAATAGCTACCGGTTTTTTTGAAGCTTTTTCAGCCGGTATGAACAACGTAGCAAACGCCGTAGGCCCGCTTGTTGGAGCTGGTATGATCAGTACATCAACTGGCGTTATAGCAGGTGGGTTAGCCGTTGCGGTTGGTGCATTACTTTTAGGAGATCGAGTAATTGAGACAAATGGGAAGAAAATCACGGATTTCACGGTGGGTGAAGGGTGTATTATTTCTGGAACAGGTGCGTCGCTTGTTACCGCAGCTTCTGTATTTGGACTCCCTGTCCCTTTAACGCAGGTTACAACATCTTCTATCATTGGAATAGGGGCAGCTAAATCTGGTTTTACATCTGATCAAAGACAGGTCATTGTTCAGATGTTAAAGGTATGGGTTGTATCGCCGGTTTTTTCTCTCGTTATCTCTTACGGTTTAGTGAAATTAGTGGTTGAAACAGATTTTTATGCGTTTGTGGTATTGATAAGCGGTTGTATTGCAACTTATGGCATTCTTAGTTTAATTAAAACAACAAAACAAAAACAAGAAAACCAAAAGATGACTGCTTAAAGATAAATATTAGTTATTCATTGAGGAGGAGTTTAGAATGAGTTCGATTCAAGCACATGGTGGAGAGTTAGTTAATTTATATCAACCTGATTATGATTATACAGGTGTTACGAAAGAGATTGAATTAGATAATATTGCATTAAGTGATTTAGAGTTAATTGGAATTGGTGGATACAGCCCTATTACAGGCTTCTTAGGACAGCGTGATTATGAAGCTGTTGTGGAAGGAATGAGGTTAGCTGACGGGACAGTATGGAGTATTCCAATTACTCTTCCTGTTACAGAAGAAAAAGCACATGAGCTACAAGTAGGAGATCAAGTTAAGCTTGTTCAAGATGGTGTGGTTTACGGTGTTTTAACAGTATCTGAGACGTATAAGCCTAATAAGGAAAAAGAAGCAGAGCATGTTTACCGTACGGCAGAGCTAGCTCATCCGGGAGTGCGTAAATTATTTGAACGTCCAAATGTATATGTGGCAGGTTCAATTGTACTTGTAAATCGTACGCAAAAAGATAAATTTGAAACATATTATTTAGATCCAGCACAAACAAGAGAGGTTTTTAAAGAACGTAACTGGAAGAAAGTTGTAGGTTTTCAAACTCGTAATCCTGTTCATCGTGCTCATGAATACATTCAAAAATCAGCTTTAGAAATTGTTGATGGATTGTTTCTAAATCCACTTGTAGGAGAAACAAAATCTGATGATATTCCAGCGGATATTCGTATGGAAAGCTATGAGGTATTGTTGAAAAACTATTATCCAAAAAATCGCGTATTCTTAGCTGTTTTCCCAGCAGCAATGAGATATGCTGGTCCTCGAGAAGCTATCTTCCATGCATTAGTACGCAAAAACTTTGGATGCACGCATTTTATTGTAGGTCGCGATCATGCTGGTGTAGGTGACTACTATGGCACATACGATGCGCAGCTAATCTTTAATAACTTTACAGAAGATGAACTTGGTATTACGCCATTATTCTTTGAACACAGCTTCTACTGCAAGAAGTGTGAAGGAATGGCTTCAACTAAAACATGTCCACATGAAAAAGAAGACCATGTCATTTTATCAGGAACAAAAGTACGTGAAATGCTTCGAAATGGTGAAGTTCCACCAAGTACGTTTAGCCGAAAAGAAGTAATTGAAGTGTTAATAAAAGGATTACAGCAAACAGTAACTTCAAATTAAGGGGCGGTTGAATTGAGTAAATCAACAAATATTACATGGCACGAATCAGGCATTAATAAAGAAGCAAGAAGACAACAAAACGGACATTATAGCTTTGTATTATGGTTTACTGGTTTATCGGGTTCAGGCAAGTCAACCGTTGCAAACGCAGTAGCACAAGCATTGTTTGAAAAAAACATTCGCAACTATGTATTAGATGGGGATAATATTCGCTTTGGTTTAAATAAAAATTTAGGCTTTTCTGCTGAAGATCGTACTGAGAACATTCGTCGTATCGGAGAAGTTTCGAAGCTGTTTGTTGACAGTGGGCAAGTTGTCTTAACAGCCTTTATTTCACCATTTAAAGAAGATCGTACGCAGGTAAGAGAGCTATTAGAAGCGGATGAATTTGTAGAAGTTTACGTAGAGTGCCCGCTTGAAGAGTGTGAAAAACGAGATCCAAAAGGGCTTTACAAGAAAGCGAGAAGTGGTGAAATTCGTGACTTTACAGGTATCGATTCACCTTATGAAGCTCCAGAAAATGCTGAACTGGTCGTAAATACATTTAATCAAACTGTTGAAGAGTGTGTTGAAACAGTTTTAGCATACTTAACAAATAAAAAATTTATTTAAAAGATATAAATAAAGGCCCTCACATCGCAAGAGCAAAGCTGTGCTTTGCATCGTGAGGGCCTTTGCTTTATTCATCAATAAGAGTAGATTAATAATATTGAGAGGGTGAAATAGAAAAATGGGGAAGGTGTATTTGGTAGGGGCAGGTCCAGGAGATCCAGAGTTAGTTACGGTTAAAGCAATAAAAGCTATTCAAAAAGCAGATGTAATTTTATATGATCGCTTGGTGAATAAAGAGTTATTAGAGTATGCTAAAGCAGAAGTGAATATCATTTACTGTGGTAAGTTGCCTAATTATCACACGTTGAAACAAGAAACAATTAATAGCTTTCTAGTGAAGTTTGCTAAAAAAGGTAAAGTTGTCGTGCGCTTAAAAGGGGGAGACCCTTTTGTATTTGGACGAGGAGGGGAAGAGGCAGAAGCTCTTGTAGAGAATAATATTGACTTTGAGATTATTCCTGGGGTTACATCGGGAATTGCTGCAGCTTCATATGCGGGAATACCTGTTACACATCGTGACTATAGTGCAAGTGTAGCTTTTATAACAGGGCATCGTCAAGACGAGCCTCGTAAAGCCATTAAGTGGGAGCAGTTAACAACAGCTGTTGATACATTGGTGATTTACATGGGTGTTAAAAACCTACCTTATATTTGTGAATCGCTTATGGAGCACGGAAAATCAAAAGATACGCCTATTGCACTCGTTAATTGGGGAACGTATGCTGAACAGCAGCGCACGGTTAGTGGTACGCTAGATACAATTGTTAATATCGTAAACAAAGAGAAGGTAGGAAATCCAAGTATAATTATTGTAGGCGAGGTTGTTCGCTTTCATGAAAAGCTAAATTGGTTTGAAAAATTAGCTTTTACACAATATGCTTGTGTTGAAGAGGCTTAGTAAAGAGGTGAATGGTATGGATGCAGTATTGTATATTTGTCACGGTAGCCGAGTAAAAAAGGGCTGTGATCAAGCCATTGAATTTATTGAAAGAAGTAAATCGAAGATTGATGTTCCCATTCAAGAAGTATGTTTTCTCGAATTAGCAGAACCTACAATTGAACAAGGTTTTAAGAGGTGTGTGGAGCAAGGAGCTACTAGAATCGCAATTGTCCCTATCTTATTGTTAACAGCTGGTCATGCTAAAGTAGATATTCCGGAAGAAATAAACAAAGTTTATCAACACTATCCACATATCAAAGTTGTTTATGGTACCCCGTTTGGTGTTGACAATCAAATTGTGGATATCTTGATAGAGAGAATTAAGGAGACTGAAGCTACCATTAAAAAAGACGCAATGGTACTATTAGTAGGTCGTGGAAGTAGTGATCCTGAAGTCAAAAAGGATTTTCATGAAATTGCTCAACGCTTGGCACATAAAGGTGGGTTTCAGCATGTAGATACTTGTTATTTGGCTGCCACAACACCAAAGCTTTTAGATGGCTTAAAACAGGCAAGTGAATCAAACTATTCACAAGTGTTTGTGTTGCCATATCTCTTATTTACAGGGATTTTGATGAACGAAATTCGAACAGAGTTAAAAAAATGGAATAAAGCTGAACAAGAGTTTATCTTAGCAAATTATTTAGGCTACCATGATAGGTTAAGTAATATCTTACAAAATCAAGTGAACAAATTATTAAACAGTCAAGGCAATGAATATGATGTTTACCGTTACTCTTAATTTAGAAGGTAAAACCATTTTAATTGTTGGCGGAGGAAAAGTAGCGGTTAGGCGTATACGCAAGCTGTTGGAACATAAAGCAGAGATCATAGTTGTTTCTCCACATGTGGATGATGAAATTCATGAATGGGACAAGCAAGGGAAAATAAAGGTGAAAAAGCGCTGCTTAGAAAAGAAAGACTTAGCTCACGTATTTCTTGTTGTAGTAGCTACTAATCAACTTGACGCTTTAGATATAGTAGAGAAAGAAAAGAGTGAACATCAGCTTATTAATATGGCTAGTGCTCACACAAAAGGAAATGTCTATATACCTGCGAGCTTTTCAAGAGGAGATCTATCAGTTGCCGTATCCACAAATGGTGCAAGTCCTTTGTTGACAAAGAAGCTTATTAGTGAGTTAAAGGTTCAGTTTGACGATAGTTATACACAATACACGTCTTTTTTAAAGCAGTGTAGAGAAATTATTCACAGCATGAATCTACCACATGTGGAAAAGTATAAGTTATTAACAGAAGCGACAGAGGAGGAGCTTCGATTATCAGAAAGATCCCAGGAACAATTTTTAAAGAAATTAAAAAATGTCTAAAAGGCATTATAGCCTTTTAGACATTTTCAATTTCAATGCTTCGAATGCCTGAAATCTTCTGTATTTCGTAATAAACTTCAGTGGTAGGGCGTTTTTGGTGAACGGACACCTTCATTCGAATATATAGTTGCCCCGTATCTAAATCTTTAATACGGATATTCTTTATTGTAATATCTTTTTCTTTAATGCTAGCTGTTGTCTCAACAATATTATGTTTATTAGCAAGTTTCAGTTGAAGGATAAGCTCTTTTTCACGTAGCTGTTTTGGTCCGAAAACCGTAATTAAAAATGGAAGCAGTTCGACGCTAATAATGAGCAAAATAACCCCTATAAATGCTTCCGTATAAAAGCCAGCTCCTACAGCGATACCTATACCAGCAGCTCCCCATATAATGGCAGCCGTTGTTAACCCCGAGATACTGTCATTTTCTTTGCGTAAAATAACTCCCGCACCAAGAAATCCAATACCAGATACAATTTGCGCTGCTAAACGCAGTGGATCCATAGTAATGTTATCACCATCGTTAAAAATGTGAGAGGACTCAATTGAGACAATGGTTAATAAGCAGCTAATAATTGAAATGACAAGTGACGTCTTTAAGCCTACAGGCTTACGCTTTAATTCTCTCTCCAATCCGATAATAAGTCCTAATAGAGCAGATATGCCAAGTTTCAATAACATTTGATGATCCATCTAATTCACCTATTTCACTAAACTGTGTTGTTTTATATCTGTATGATAAAATCAGGACAGATATGTATAGTTAGTATAGTAAACCATTTTTAGTGTTTAGAGATGAAAAATATCATTTTTTATGAAAAATTTTGAAGTTGTTCTCGTAGTTTATATTTTTGGATTTTTCCAGATGCGGTCATCGGAAATGCTTCTACGAAATAGATAGACTCAGGTATTTTAAAGTGTGAAAGTTTGTTTTTGCAATACTCTTTAATTTCAGATGCTGTTGCTTCTACACCTGGCTTTAATTTAATGCAAGCCACCACTGTTTCTCCGTAATGTTTATCGGGAACACCAATCACTTGAATATCTTCAATTTTTGGATGAAGGTATAAAAATTCTTCGATTTCGCGAGGATAGATATTTTCCCCGCCTCTAATAATCATATCTTTTAAGCGACCGGTAATTTTAATATATCCCTCATTATCAATGACGGCTAAATCACCAGTATGAAGCCACCCATCAGAGTCAATGGCCCTGGCTGTTTCTTCAGGCATTTTGTAATATCCCTTCATGATTAAGTAGCCTTTTGCGCAAAGTTCCCCTTGAACACCTATTGGTAATACGTGTCCGTTTATCGGATCGATGATTTTGACCTGTACGTGAGGATGAGATTTTCCAACGGTTGTTACCCGTCTTTCTAGGGAGTCGGTAGTTGTTGTTTGAGTAATAACAGGTGAGCTTTCAGTTTGTCCATAGGCAATGGTGATTTCGTTAATTCCCATGTCATTCATTACGCGTTTCATTACTTCGGTAGGACAATTCGATCCAGCCATAATTCCCGTTCGTAAACTTGATAAATCGTAATCATGGAAATTTGGAAGATTTAGTTCAGCAATAAACATAGTGGGTACGCCGTGTAAAGCAGTGCACTTTTCTTTTTCAACAGTTTCAAGTACAACGGTAGGATTGAATTCAACGATGGGCACCATGGTCGCTCCAACACATACGGATGGCTAATAATCCCATAACACAACCAAAACAATGAAAGAAAGGTACAGGGATACAAAGTTTGTCTTGGTGAGATAGCTTCATTGCATTAGCTACTAAAAGAGCGTTATTTACTATATTATTGTGACTAAGCATAACGCCTTTGGGAAACCCGGTAGTGCCAGAAGTATATTGCATGTTAATTACTTCTTCAGGGTATACATTTTGTTCAGCGAGAGTTAGTGCTTCATCTGAAATGTTCATACTATATAGTAGAAATTGATTCCAATTCATTTTTTGGTTTTTATTATCGATACTAATTAGATGTTGTAGTCTCGGAAGTTTATGGACAATAGATGCAATGATTGATGAATATGAAGTCGTTTTAAAGGAATCAATATAGAAAAGGGCAGTTGTATCTGAATGATTTAAAAGATATTCTACTTCGGCTTCTTGATAACTTGTATTTACTGTAACTAGTACGGCACCAATTCGAGCAGAAGCGAGTTGAAGTAAAATCCATTCCAAGCGATTGGTAGACCAAACTGCAATATGGTCTCCTTTTTTAATTCCTAATCCTAGTAGAGCTTTTGCAACTTTTCCCGTTTCATTATACAATTCGTTATACGTATAGTGAATATTCTCTTGAGAGTAAATAGTGGCTGGGTGATTTTTAAATGCAGTGCTTGTTTCTTTTAATAATTGGCCAATTGTTAAATTCTTTAGCATCAATCTTAGTTCCCCCCTACTTAGTGATTGCGCTTTCATTTAATATTGTACCAGCACTCTCTTTATGTTTCATAAAAAAACTTCGACAACCTGTCAGAGGGAATTTGTCGAAGCATAAAGAAATTTGTTAATAGAGTAATTGATAAAAGTAAGAAGTTAAAAGTGTAAAAAACAAACTTAAGGACGATAGAAAAACGAAAGGAATTCCTTTTACCTTTCCTTCAGAGTTCATTAAGCGCAAAGATTCGAAATATGCTTGAGAAATTAAAAAGATGGACATAATAAAGGATACGTACAGAGCGATTGAAATCCATAGGTTCATGACATCAACTTCCTATCTATTCAATGTTATTACTAGAAGATATGTGAGAATGAAAAGTTCTATTCCTATAAAAGGTCAGTCATCTAGTAAAATGATTTTTTTACTATAGTTAATTTTTTAAAAAAATATCAAAAAAGCAGTTGCTATATAAATAAAATAATGATATATTATTAAATGTCGCTGAGATAACACAGCAGACACGCTGAAAAAAAGCGGAAAATTATTTTAAAAAAGTTATTGACTTTACGGTAGTAACTTGGTAATATTAAAAAGTCGCTTCCGAGCGACGTTGAACTTTGAAAACTGAACAAAGCGACAAACGTCAACGTTAATTTTTTAAACTTTTATGAGCAAGTCAAACATTTCTTCGGAGAGTTTGATCCTGGCTCAGGATGAACGCTGGCGGCGTGCCTAATACATGCAAGTCGAGCGAACTGATTAGAAGCTTGCTTCTATGACGTTAGCGGCGGACGGGTGAGTAACACGTGGGCAACCTGCCTGTAAGACTGGGATAACTCCGGGAAACCGGAGCTAATACCGGATAACATTTTCTCTTGCATAAGAGAAAATTG